>CAIVHJ010000339.1 GCA_903905665.1 uncultured Phycisphaerales bacterium | reverse complement strand
TCGCTGTTCCCTCCGGAATCACTGCTGTCGAAAAACGCGCCGTTTACAATTCCGCCGAACGGGCCGGCGCTCGCCGGGTCTATCTCGTTGAGGAACCCATGGCTGCTGGAATTGGCGCCGGACTCCCCATCGCCGAACCCACCGCTTCCATGATCGTTGACATCGGCGGGGGCACCACCGAGGTCGCCATCATGTCGCTCGCCGATATTCAGGCGTGCGAAAGCATCCGCGTGGCCGGCGACGACATGGACGAAGCCATCATCGGACACATGAAGCGCACCTACAACCTCCTGATCGGCCCCCAGTCCGCCGAACGTACCAAAATCCAGATCGGCTCCGCCGCTCACGACGGCGCCGACAAAACCATGATCGTCCGGGGGCGAGACCTCTTCAGCGGACTCCCCCGTGAAACCAAAGTCACCAGTTCGGAAATCTGTGAAGCCCTCAAGGAACCCATCAGCGAAATCATCAACTGTGTCCTGCGCACTCTGGAAAAAACCGAACCCGAACTCTCCGCCGATCTCACCGAAAATGGCATCTGCCTCGCCGGAGGGGGGGCGCTGCTTCCCAGACTCTCCGAAGTACTCAAACAGGCCACCGGACTCGAAGTCCGTTTGGCCGACGATCCGCTGACTTGCGTCGCGCGTGGAACTTGTGTCTATCTTGAAAACCTCTCCACTTGGAAAGACACCCTGGAATCCGACGCCGATGAATTTTGATCAACAAAGATACTTCAGGACGATCTCAAAAGTCCTTGTGGCACCGGCTTCCAGCCGGTGGGCTACGCTCTCTTTAGTCCCGTGAGTCAATCAGAATCCATGCCCGCTCGCTTAAAAAATCGAAGCTTTCTGAGAACCACCATCCTGCTTCTGGGAATCTCCGCCATCGCCTTATTCGTTCCGGGTCATCTCACGTCTGCACTTTCCAACCTCATGCAACTCTTTGTTCCCGTCCAACACCTGTTCTTCGCAACCACGCACAGCTCCCGTGCGGCAGCAGGGGACGACTCGACCCCTCGTTCCCCTGCCGATGAGCACCAAATCGTCGCGCTGAGCCTGCGCGTTCAGGAACTCGAACTCGCCGTTGAGGAACTTGCTCGACTTCGCAATCGTGGACTCAACAACGGACGTCTCATTCCGGCTCGTGTCGTCGCAGCCGATGCACTCGCCTGGCGCGAAAGCCGCCTCATCAATTCCGGAACACTCCGCGGTATCCAAAAAGGCAACGCCGTCATGTCCGACTATTTCATTAACACCGGCAATCAGGACTCCGTCACCTCCGGCATGACGGTTCTGAGCGGTGAAACTCTGGTCGGCGAAATCGTTCAGGTCTATACCCACACGGCCCGGGTCTTGCTCTTGAGCGATCCGCAAAGCAAAGAGCACACGGTCCGAATCGCTCGACTAACACCCGATGGAGTCCGGGTTGTTCCCTCGTTGTTCTATACGAGGGGACGTGGCGGCGGATTGTTGGAAGTTCGAGGCGTGGATCGTAAATTCATCGAAAACGGCGACATCCAGACGAGTGATTTCGTCCTGACCACCGGTCAGGAAGATGCGCTGCCCGCCAGCGTTACCATCGGTCGAGTCACCGAAATACACCGTGACGATGAAAACGGAGTTTTTTACCGACTGACCGTTCAGCCCGATGTCGATCTCAATCATTTGCAGCGGGTCTATGTGGTGGATTGTTCCCGATGAGGTCTGATCTTACTGCACGGAATTACAGCAATGCCCAATAATAGTTTAGTTCTGATCCTCGCCGTGACCCTGACCCTCATGACCGTGCTCCTGTTGGGAGTGCTCGTGTTATGGTGGCGGCTCGGCCGAGGTGAATCCAGCCTCGAACTGACCCAGAACATGACCGATCGGCTGCACCAGCTTCAGGAGAAAATCACCTCCGCGCAGATCGAGTTCGGCCAAATCGTTCAACAGGCTCTTCAAACCGGCCGTCAGGAACAACAAACGATCCTGCAGGACACGGTTCGCGCTCTCGAAGCTCGTTTTGGAGAACTGCGCACTCAGGTGGATGCGAATCTGTCTCAAACGGTAAATTCCAACCGGCAGGATTTGGCTCAGGTCAACGATCGGCTCCTCAAACTCCACGAAGCCACCGGACAGATCGTTTCTCTCTCCAAGGGGATTCATGATCTCCATACGCTGCTCAAAACCCCGTCCCAGCGCGGGGCGTTCGGTGAATGGGCCCTCGAACGAATTCTGGAGGACGTGCTCGGACCCGAAGGAGCGATCTACAAACGGCAGCATCCTCTCAAAAGCGGCGAACGCGCCGACATCGCCATTGTCGTTTCGGGCCAAAACGATCAGGTAGTTTGCGTGGACTCCAAATTCCCATCCACCTCCGCCGAAAAACTTCTTGGCGATCTCCCCGAATCCGATCGCGCAAATTCCGAACGTCAATTCTCACGCGATGTCCTCAACCACGCTAAAACCATCGCCGACAAATACATCCAACCCCCCGAAACCCTCGACTTTGCCTTCCTCTTTGTTCCCACCGAATCCATCTTTCAATTGCTTCTTGCACAGCGGGAACTCCACGAAAAACTCCTGCACATGAACGTCATTCCCACTTCCCCGAATTCTCTATATGCCTACTTGCAGGCTCTGGCCTATGCGTGGCGCGGCATCCGAATTCAGGAAAGCGCCCAGGAAGTCCAGCAGCAGGTTCATGCTTTGTCCGGACATTTTGAGAAACTGATCAACGGTTTCCAGACGCTGGGAAATCATCTGCGCAATGCCTCCAACAAGTATGAAGACACCCATCAGGACGTGTTTCGCTTCCAATCACTTTTGGCGCGAATCAACACCATCCAACCCGGCAGCGAATCAAACGATGCTCACAAAGACTCTACAGATTAATCTTCTGAATCATTCGAACTGTTTTCTGGGGCGGAAACTGGAATCGACGACGGAGATTCCTCAAACGTGATCAGAGGGGACATTTTCTTCAGCATTTTGGGACCGATTCCGCGTATGGCATCCATATCTTCAAGACTGACAAACGCCGGTTTTCGAACCGAGGCCTGCCGCATCCCAACAATGTCTTTCGCTCGCTTGATCCCGATGCCCGGCAGATACACCAACTTCCACCACGGATCAACGTTGGGATTGATTTTGTTCATCAAACGATCAAACTTCGCAGCTGAATCACTGAAGCGCTGCGGTGCTGACTCATGCCCCGATGGACAATAGTAAATCATCGCCGCACCCAACACGACTACCTGCCAGATCATTTGCGAACGGCGCGGGCTTGAATCTGAGACAATCGCTTCCAAAATCGTCTTCTCCGGCCCAAAACTCGTATTTCCATCACATTCGAACAACGCTTCAGGTGTTCTGGGGGGCTGCTCGTCCGGGTACGGTCCCCTGCAATTGCGCACGGATCGTACACAACTGTTCATACGCCAACTTCGGCGTGAGGTCTGCGCGAAGCAATCCACCGTTCGGCAGAACATGCTCCTCCAGATCGGCCAGGTCGCCCCACGTGATCGTATCCAAAAACGGCTTGCTCAGCGCAATGTTGTAAAATTCCCGAAGCCAGCGTGATTGAAGCGGCTCGCTCCATTTGTCGTACCACAAACCCGCTCGTTCCGGCGCACACTTCCCCCCCCACGCATCATTCGGATCTGCCGTAATGTTCGACGGAGTCTCCACCGCCGTTACGTGAACCGGCTTCCCGAAGCTCGCCAAACGATCCAGCATCGACGAGATTTGGAACATGTCCCGAACGTACATCCCGTCCGAATTCGCCCCCACATAAAGCTGCAATCCAATCGCATCAAACGGTATCCCATTCTGCACGATCATATCCGCATACAAAAGTGGCGGAATCGTTCGCGGATTGCGCGAATAATACTCTCCCCACGGAAATACCAGTTCCACCAGCGCCGCCGCACGAGGCGCCAATTGCTTCGTCACCGTCGAAGCCATTCGCGTCATCTCCATGATCTGCTCAAAATTCAGGTTCAGCGTATTCCAGGCATGAATCCCGCTGATCACGTCCCACACCTGCACGGCATTCGAATAGCGCTCTATCACTCGCTGAATGTATCCATAAACCAATTCCCGAAGCGTGGCGTAATCGTTCTCGTAAATAAAAATCCAGTCCGGCAGGTGATTCTCACGAAACGACACCAACGGAGACGCCTTCAGCGGTATCCTCTGCGACGTGCACCATTCCACCCACTCGTCCAAAGCCTCCCAGCAATACTCCCCCTGACGGGGTTCAAGGTCACGCCAACGCAACGGCAAACTCACAAAGTCGAATCCGTTCTGCAAACGACGCCGATACAATTCCGTCTTGATCTTTGGATTCACGACGCAACCGAACAATCGTCTTCCCAACTGGTCCGCTTGCCGACGCCGATTCAAAAATACCGCCGCGTGAAACAACGCCATTTGCTCCCCCAGCGGCACCGCCACGCTCAACGCATCATCCGATAGCCTCGCGGCTTTCGCCACGTTTCCGCACTTGACCGCCTCCAGAAAAATCTCCTGCGCTCCGTCCAAATTTCTCACGATTGACTCGATATTGTCGATGTCAAAAAGACCCCAGTCCTCTCGCTTCTGATGCAATCGCAACAACTGGCCGCGCACCAGCTCCATGTGAAGATTGTACGGCCGGTCGCGTTCAACCAACCGCGTCGTTTCCAGCAACACTCTTCCGAAACCACGCACCGGCCAGAGCACCACCAGCGCCCCGGGCCCCTGCGCACGCTTGTGACACACCAACTCCCCGTTGCGAAACTCAAACTCCGCCTTCACCGGCACATGATCCGTCCCGACCAGATACGCCGCCTCAAGCGAAAAATCTTTCGCAGGGTTTCCCTCGTGATATATTTGAAAACGCATCATCGTTGGTTGCTCTTAAACTTCCACCCCCGTAGATTCGACCCGATCCCCGCCTCTCTTCTCCACCACTCTTCTCCTGAATTATGGGCCACATTCATGGTTTCGTCGAGGCAGACTCTAACGTGCACCGCATCCACGATCCTAATCCACTCTGCCAAAAAACAACCCCGACTCTGTTGTATCACCTTGCCCCCCAAAACAATACACTATCACATCCATCAGGGATGTTCAAATGTGGTTGATCCGCTCATAATCTCTCTATTGGTCTTTGAATCCTGATCTGAATCACGTAGCGACGAGTATTGGGCCTTCGCCCGAAGGTGGCTCCGTTTTTGCATATTGATGTTCACTGATCCATTTAATTTGCAATAGCGTTCGCCTGCAGAAAATCCGGAAAAACATTTATGACCCAACCCTTGATGAACACGACAATAGAAGGATTCCCTTGTCGGCGAGGAAAAGTCCGCGACATTTACGACCTCGGCGAGCAAATTCTGATCGTCGCCACCGATCGCATCAGCGCCTTTGATGTGGTCCTGCCCACGGTCATTCCCCACAAAGGAACAATTCTTACACGTTTGTCGGAGTTTTGGTTTAACCGCCTTTCCGATATTACCTCGCATCATTTGATCAAAGTGATTGATACCTCACTCCCTCATCCCCTCGAACCTTACAGCGATCAACTCCGCGGCCGAGCGATGCTTTGTCGCAAGGCACAGGTCGTCCCCATTGAATGCGTCGTTCGCGGTTATCTGGCGGGTTCTGGCTGGAAAGAATATCAACAGACCGGCTCCGTTTGTGGCATAAAACTCCCGACCGGGCTTCTCAACTGCGACCGCCTCCCCGAACCGATCTTCACTCCATCGACCAAAGCCGAATCCGGCCACGACCAAAACATCTCGTTCGAACAAGCCGGGCAACTCGTCGGTTTGGATACAATCCGCTCCCTGCGCGATAAATCCCTCGCCGTTTATCAAGCCGCCTTCGCTTTTGCACTCCAACGCGGAATCATCATCGCCGACACTAAGTTTGAATGGGGCTGGTGCGATCAAGATTTGATTCTTATCGACGAAGTACTCACCCCCGACTCATCGCGCTTTTGGCCGGCTGCTTCCTATCAACCCGGCCAAGACCAGCCAAGCTTCGACAAACAATTCGTCAGAGATTATTTGCAGGATTTATGCAACCGTCACCTGTGGGACAAAACTCCTCCAGCCCCTGCGCTGCCGCCCGATGTGGTGAACAAAACCAGTCAAAAATACATCGAAGCCTACCAACACTTCACCGACCATTCCTTTGAACCTGCCTAATTTTCCGCCAGGACCTAATTGTTTACCTGCATTCATTATATTTCGAGCACGTTTTGCTAATAGGGACCTTCACCAATTGATCCACGGATGTGCTCTCGCAATTTATCTCTCAATTCCTCAGGGGTATTCCACAAAAGATGATTCAATTGTTTCGTGTCAAAGTGGGCATCGTCGAAATCACTTTTCTTGCAG
>CAIVHJ010000338.1 GCA_903905665.1 uncultured Phycisphaerales bacterium | reverse complement strand
TCAAAAATGCAATTTTATCTGGATACTCCAAGTCGCTCCGCAAGAGACGCCAGCATCTGGCGTTCGAGTTTGTGGTCGAAACCCGCCGAGGACCAGTTCTCCCGGCCGTCGGGTTCAAACCCCTGAGTTTCCTGAATCGGAGTCTGTGCGGGCGTGTCGTCAGCCGTGGCTTGCGCCACAAACGGCTGTTGCTGGGCTGCCGAATTGCGATACACGCGTACGAGACACTCCGCCTGGATTCCGTTTCCTTCCTGCTGAACCCGCAACTCCGCCACCCTCATCTCGGAAACCGAACTGCTCAGCGAGCGCCCCACAAGCCCCTGCGCCGCCGGATTCTCATACACCGGACAGGAACGAATGATCCCGCGCGCGGAATCCGCTTCGTCCACGCGAAAATACTCGTTCATCGTGGCTTGTGCGGCATCGAACGCTGTTTCACGTGAAACAGACTCAAATGTATGACGGGAATACGGCAGGATTTCCGCGCGGGGTTCGGCGCACCCGGCGACAAATGTGGCAACCCAAGTGGCTGCCGCGACATATCGTAGTTTCATAACTTGATCTCCAGTTGGGTCAGGAACACTTATTATCCGCCGTTGTGTTCACAGGTCAAACGCCCGACAGGAGTTACGGAGCCGTTTTCCGCCAAGCAAGCCAACTTGAAGAACGACCCCAATGGACCTAGAATCTCATGGGCCGATTGGTGCAAGTAATTTATGGCAAAGAAGTTGGATCGTTTGTCCGACATATTATGATAGGCCGATCGGAGTCAAGAGGTTACACGTGCCTCCCGCGTGACAGTTTAACGACTGTTTTGGGAGATCGTACAGGAGATTTTGGGATGTTTGAACGATTCACGGATCGTGCGAGGAAGGTCATGGCGCTGGCGAATCAGGAAGCCCAGCGGTTCAACCACGAGTACATCGGGACCGAACACGTCCTGCTGGGACTGGTGAAAGAGGGTTCGGGTGTCGGCGCCAATGTGCTGAAGAATCTGGGTGTGGATTTGCGCAAGGTTCGGCTCGAGGTGGAAAAACTGGTCAAGAGTGGTCCGGAAATGGTGACAATGGGAAAGTTGCCTCAGACGCCCCGCGCCAAAAAAGTCATTGAATATGCGATCGAAGAAGCGCGCAATCTGAACCACAACTACGTCGGCACTGAGCATCTGCTGCTGGGTCTGCTTCGGGAACAGGACGGGGTGGCGGCTCAGGTGTTGATGAATCTGGGACTGAAACTCGAAGAGGTGCGCGAGGAGGTTTTGAACCTGCTGGGGGCGAGCAATGCGGAACCCGAAGAGATGAGCGGGCAGGTTCCCGCCGAGGCGGGCGGGATTCCATCGCCGCGCAAGAAAACGGCGACAAGCCGGACCCCGGCGCTGGATTCGTTCGGTCGGGACCTGACGGCGATGGCGCGGCAGGGCAAGTTGGATCCGGTCATTGGTCGTCTGGATGAAATTGAGCGTGTCGTGCAGATATTGTGTCGGCGTCAGAAAAACAATCCCGTGCTGCTGGGCGAGGCGGGAGTGGGCAAGACCGCCATCGTTGAGGGTCTGGCGCAGAAAATCGTGAATCACGACGTGCCGGAGATACTCGAGGAGCAGCGGATCGTGGTGCTGGATCTGGCGATGATGGTGGCGGGGACGAAATACCGGGGTCAGTTCGAGGAACGAATCAAGGCGGTAATGAACGAAGTTCGCAAAGCCAAAAACGTCATTTTGTTCATCGACGAATTGCATACGCTGGTGGGAGCGGGCGGGGCCGAAGGGGCGATTGATGCGTCCAACGTGCTCAAGCCGGCGTTGAGTCGCGGCGAGATTCAATGCATCGGTGCGACGACGCTGGATGAATATCGCAAATACATCGAAAAGGACGCCGCGCTGGAACGTCGGTTCCAGCAGATCATCGTCGGCGAACCGTCCACGGAAGAAACCGTCGCGATTTTGAAGGGTTTGCGTGATCGCTACGAAGCGCATCACCGGGTGCAGTTTTCGGATGAGGCGCTTCGGGACGCGGTGTTTTTGTCGAATCGGTATATCACGGGACGTGTTCAGCCCGACAAGGCCATTGACGTGCTCGACGAGGCGGGAGCGCGGGTCCGTCTGCGCGGGATGACCAAGCCGCCGAGTCTCATCGAGATGGAAAAGGAAATCGAACGTCTGTTGATGGAGAAAGACGAAGCCGTCAAGAATGCCGATTACGAACGTGCGGCGGAACTCCGCGATCAGGCGGAATCGCTCAAGCAGAAAAAAGAAGAAACGGTGAGCGAGTGGAAAACCCGAAACAAGGAGATCGGCGGTGTCGTCAACAGTGAGGTGATCGCCGAAGTGGTGGGCAAAATGACGGGCATTCCGCTGACGCGATTGGCCAAGGATGAATCGCAGCGGTTGCTGCAACTGGAAGTCGAACTGGGCAAAAAGGTAATCAGTCAGGAAGAAGCCATCCACGCCATGGCGAGAAGCGTGCGCCGGTCCCGCAGCGGTTTGAAGGATCCGAATCGGCCGATGGGTTCGTTTATTTTTGTCGGGCCGTCGGGGGTGGGGAAGACGTATCTGGCCAAGTGCCTAGCGGAATTCATGTTCGGCGATCCGGACGCGCTGCTGGTGATCGACATGTCCGAGTACATGGAAAAACACAACGTCAGTCGTCTGGTCGGGGCGCCTCCCGGATACGTGGGATACGAGGAAGGCGGCCAGTTAACGGAGAAAATCCGGCGACGGCCCTACGCCGTGATTTTGCTGGATGAAATCGAAAAAGCGCACAGCGACGTGTTCAATATCCTGCTGCAGATTATGGAAGAGGGACGATTGACGGACAACGTAGGTCGGAAAGTCGATTTCCGAAACACGATTCTGATCATGACGAGCAACATCGGGGCGCATCGGATCACACATCAGGAGACGTTCGGTTTCGGCAAGCGCGACGACGTCAGCAGTTATGAGAAGATGACGGAGGTTCTCAAGACGGAGCTGGATCAGTATTTCCGACCGGAGTTTTTGAACCGTGTCGATGAGGTGGTGGTGTTCCACAAACTGACGCACGATGATTTGGTTAAGATCGTGGATTTGGAAACGGACAAGGTGATGAAGCGGATGAAAGAAAAGGGCGTAGCGCTCGAATTGACGCGGGAAGCCAAGGATCTTCTGATTGAAAAAGGCACCGACGAAAAATTCGGAGCGCGGCCGCTGCGTCGTGCGATCGAGCAGAACATCGAAGATGCGTTGTCCGAATCCATCCTTCGGGGTGATTATGAAGGGAAGGATCGGATCGTCGTGTCGGTCCGCGAAGATGCCGAGACGGGCATGAAGCGATTGATCTTTGAAGCGTTTGCCGGCAGCGGCGAGACGCCGACACCCGACACGCCGGAATCAAAACTGGCGGAGACCACCTGAAACACGGTTCGGAGTGTCGGTTCTGCGTCAGTTTGTCGGATGTGTGAGGTGCGATGAATGCCCAGTCCGGCTCGACCTCAAAACTCGGTCGATTCCCACCTGGAAGCCCGACTTTTTCCCCTGTGGTTTTATCCGCTGGGATTATTGTGTTTTTTGATTCTCGTTGCGCCGCTGCTGCTGTGGGACCGGGTCGGCCTGGGCAGCGTGGACGCCGGGATTTATTTCCGCAATCACGAGGCTTTTTTCCGGGGGCTTCAACACGGCACTGTCCTTCCGTACTGGATGGATCAGGCAAATGCCGGTTTCGGTTCCTATGAATTGATGCTGCCCGGTCCCCTACCGTATTACTTCCTCTCCTCCGTGACGGTGATTCTCGGCGGACAGACCTGGCTGGGATTTAAGTTCGGATTTCTTTTGGCGTTTGTGTTGGGTGGGTGGGGAGTCTATCGGTTGGCGCGGAGATTTGTGAGTCCGCGTCTCAGTTTGGCCGCCGCCGCACTCTACATTCTTGGACCTTACTCCAGTTTCCAGGGACTGGGAACTTTTGGCATGTCGGAAACCATGGGAATCGCCCTGTGCTCGTGGATGATTGATCGCTTATGGATGTTTCTGGAATCGCCGAGCCTGAAGCGATGGGTCGGATTTATCCTGTTCTTCAGTGTGCTGATTCTAACTCATTTGCCGACAGCGTTTGCAACTGGTGGACTCATCCTGGCGCTGACGTGGAGTCATTCATGGATGGCACATCGTAGCGTAAAACGGCTTGTCACCAGGACACTGGTGGTGCTTCTGGGTGTCGGCGTGGCGCTGGGTCAGACCATTTTTTTCTGGGGATTTTTAGTCTTCGGAGATTCGGGTCGGGACATTCGCGGGTTCATCGCCGACTGGTCGCCGCAGTACATCAAGTACATCTTCACGTCCGGTTCATGGATGATTCCCGATGTCGCGATTCCATTGCTGTATGGGATCATCGGGGGATTGGGATTGTGCGTGGTGTTGTTCCGAGTGTTTCGATCTCAGATCGGCGAATCGCAGCGGCGCGTGTGGGCGGGGTTGCTTCTGGCGCTTGCAGGCGGCTTGGCGATCCAAACGATATTCGCCAAACCCATCTGGGAAACGCTCAAACTCTCGTCGATTGTCGATCGGACCTATCGGTTCGACGGGGTTCTTCAATTGACCAGTACGCTGTTGCTGGTGCTGGCAGCGCGAGTTTGGATGACGGGTTGTTCGCTTACACGACAAAGGTGGGCGGTTGGAGTTCCCTGGATGATCGCCGGTGCTCAGGTTGGACTGGCGATTGCGATCTCGTGGTATCTGACGGGCAGTTCCGGTCGCACGTTCCAGGATGCTCCGGCGAAGACTCCGGAATCGAAGGATGCGTATCCGTTTTATCATCCTGCCACGGCTCATCTCGATCGAGTCATGGAGCGTGAACAAACCACGGATTGGCGTGTTCGCGGGAACGGACTTGAGCAGATTGATTTTCGAGCATGGTCACCTCAGTTCAAACAATTCGTCGTGAACGGCGACGCGATGGCGCTGGATGTCCGCCAATTTGACTTTGAGCGCTGGCGGTTGTGGGTGGACGGTCAACCTTACCCCAAGCACCCGGGAGAGCCTTTTGGCCAGATACAGTTCGACGTGCCCGCCGGTCGGCATGAGGTCACGTTGCAGTTCATGTCTTTCGATTCCCGGAATCGACGAGATGTGACGAGCCTCATCCTATTCGCTGCGACAATTTTCTTGTTGTTCCTGTCCTTCTTCCGAAGCAGCACGGGGCCATTCGATCCAGCCCGTCCGTCACATCGTTGTCTCATGCCTCAGACCCACCCACATGAGAAGGCCTTCAGATATCGACGCGGAGGAACGACTTGAAAACCCGCGTTATTGCCTATACGATGTGCCTCCTGAATTCGTTTTATTTCCGGTCCGCCGAATCAAAGGATGCGTGACCGGAAATTGTGAAACGACGTTTCGGGAGTGTGCCCGAGTGGCCAAAGGGGACGGGCTGTAAACCCGTTGGCGCAAGCCTTCGATGGTTCAAATCCATCCGCTCCCAAGTGTTTTCTTCCTACTTTTGTTCTTCTCGATTGGGATCCGGGGTCTGACCCAGCGCCCGGACTTTCTCCATGAAACATTGATACGTCTGCTGCACCTCGACGAGAGTATCGCCGCCGAATTTTTCGAGGAAAGCGCGGGCAAGTTCAAAGGCGACGACATTTTCGGCGACGACACTGGCGGCGGGAACTGCACAAACGTCGGCTCGTTCATAATCAGGAGAGGCGGGTTCGCCGGTTTGCAGATTGACGCTTTGAAGTTCCTTGTGGAGCGTATTGATGGGTTTCATGACGGCTCGAATGACGATGGGTTGGCCGTTGGTCATACCCCCTTCGATGCCGCCGGCGTGGTTGGTCTGCCGAACATAGCCCAGGTTGGATGAGTGGGCGTGCGAGGGATCAAAGCGAATGGCATCGTGGACGCCGCTGCCCAGCCGATCCGCCAAGGCAAAACCTGAGCCGATTTCGACCCCTTTGATGGCTTGAATCGATCCGACGGCAGACAAAAGACGGCCGTCGAGTCGATCCTGCCAGCGCATACAGTTACCGAGTCCCGGTGGAACATTGATCGCGTGCACGACCAGAATACCGCCTAGGGTATCACCACTTTCCTGAGCAGATTTGATTTGTTCTGTCATGGCGGACGAAGCCGGGGAATCGGGGCAGTACACGGGGCTTTCATCCCGTTCATGAATGAGTTCGGCCAAATCATGAGTGGAATCAATGTGACACCGCACGGTGCCGATTTGTTCGACGAAGGCAGCGACGACGATCCCAAAAGGTTTGAGCAGGCATTTGGCAACGGCGCCGGCGGCGACGCGTGCGGCGGTTTCCCTGGCGGAGGCGCGTTCAATGACGGAGCGGCAGTCGGGAGTGAGCCACTTGATGCTTCCGGAGAAATCGGCGTGACCGGGGCGAGGAGTCGTGAGAGGGGGCATTTGATCGATGCGATGATCCCGGTTGGGGATTTCCAGCACGATGGGCGAACCGATGGTCAGACCTTGGCGGACGCCGGACCGGAGTTGCACCTTGTCGGTTTCCAGTCGTTGGCGATTGCTCCGCCCGAAGCCGCCTTGGCGGCGGTGGAGTTCGTCCTGAATCAAATCGAGATGGATTCGGACACCGGCGGGCATTCCGGCGACCCATGCCAAGAGCGCAGGACCATGTGATTCACCGGCCGTTTCGTAAAATAATGTGGTCATTGGAGACTCCGAATATCTGCGTTTGACTGTCGAAAATGGGATTTCGAAAGGAATCCCTAAAAAATGATGGATCTATATTAACCCAGGACTTCGGGAAAGTCATGACACACAGGATATTACTTCTCACTCCAACCAGTGTTGTGTTTATATCACTGTCACTTGAAAATGGGTTTGTCAGATAATTTTGCATGAGGGGAGCAGTTCGACAGCGACTCGGCTTGCCGTTTGGCGGAAGGCCCCGACAAATGCACGAAGGCAACTGATCGCTGACCGCTCTCTCATCTTTTTATAACCCCTTTTTGGTTTTTCCTCCGCACTCTCCACCTCTTGAGTGCTCCCTCCACAAAAACCCCCGTGCCAGCAAGGGGCCTATGCGCCTGCGTAGGGGCATAGATCACAATGATTCATCCTGACGTCTTTTCTTCGTCCGATCGCTGTCCAGAAGAAAGCTCGAATATGGTCAGGTGCAACCGGAGGGTGGGCGCTGTACAATGAGGTGAGCATGGCCCGACGGCGTGGTCGGGTAAGGTTAACTGGCAAATCTCGGCGACATAGACCCACAAGTCAGGAGGCTTGCAGTATGGAAGCACAAAAAGTTTATGCAGAACCGCAACGAGGACATGTTTCTTTGGGAACGGCGCTACGGGCCATCCTCTTTTTTATTCCGGTGGCCATTCTTGGCGCCATACTCATCTGGAGCCTGCAGAACGGAACCGACCTGCAAAAGGCCGTCGGCGGTGTGGGTGGATTCCTTTTTGCAGTGCTGTGGGGGATTTTTGTGTCCGGTATTCGTATTGCCGCGCAATGGGAACGTGGCGTCATACTCCGACTCGGCAAGTTTCGGTGGGTCAAAGGACCGGGCATGATGTATGTCGTACCCTTTATCGACAACGTTCGGTTCGTCGATCTGCGTCTGCTGACGCTCAACATTCCCAGCCAACAGGTGATTACCAAAGATAATGTACCGGCGGCCATTGACGGGGTTCTCTTCTTCTTGGTGGCCGACGCGGAGAAAGCCGTCATTCTGGTTCAGGATTTCGCCTTCGCCATCGCCCAATACGCCCAGGCGACGTTGCGGGACGTGGTGGGCGGGCTTTCGCTGGACGAACTATTGACCGAACGCGAGCAGATTCAAAAACGTATTGCCGAGGTGGTGGAAGAACACATCCGAGGTTGGGGATTGCATATTGATTCCATTCGTCTTCAGGACATTGAAATGCCGGAGGATTTGAAGCGAATTATGTCCCGGCAAGCCTCGGCCGAACGAGAGAAGCGTGCCACGATTACGAAGGCGGAAGGCGACAAGATTGCGGCGACGAATCTGGCTGCCGCAGCCGTCATTATGGAACAGACGCCGGGAGCGATGAGACTGCGAACGCTTCAGACGATCGACAGCCTGGGCGCAGGTCCGGCGAATACAGTAGTCATGTTTCCAATGGAACTCACCGAGGCCCTCAACAATATGGTCAAGTCCGTAGCGAAGAGTAAGGACGCC
>CAIVHJ010000337.1 GCA_903905665.1 uncultured Phycisphaerales bacterium | reverse complement strand
TCTCTCCATCACCGACCATGACAACGTCGGCGCTCTCGATGAAGGTATCGAATGGGGAAAGAGTCTGGGCATGGAAGTGATCACCGGACTTGAGCTGAGTGTTTCTCTTGGTGAGAAAGATGTGCACGTTCTCGCGTATTTCATCGATCACCGGAATCAGGATCTGCTGGATTATCTGATCTTTTTCCGCCGTGAGCGACTGAAACGCGCTGAGCGCATTGTCCAAAAGCTGAACAACCTCAATATTCCGCTGAAATTGGAAGACGTGTTGGAGCAAGCAGGAGTTGGGTCGGTGGGCCGGCCGCATGTCGCAAATGCCCTCGTCGATAAAGGGTTTATCGGAGCCTACTACGAAGCCTTCGAGAAGTACATTGGCAACAATGGACCTGCGTTCGAGAAGAAATACCAACTCAGTCCGGCCGACGCGTTTAAGTTGATCACGAAAGCGGGCGGATTGTCCTTTCTTGCTCACCCGGGCAAGCACATAAGCGAATTGGATCTCTCGCAATTGATCAAGAATGGGCTCGATGGGATAGAGGTTGTCCATCCCGCACACGACGAAAAGTTGCGGGCATACTACCGGGGATTGGTCAATCAGTATTTCTTGCTGGAGAGTGGTGGTTCCGACTTCCACGGCGGCAAGAAAAATGACGATCACACGCTGGGTGCATTCACGGTCCCCATGCACATTGTTGAAACGATGCGGAGCAGGCTTTTCTCGTGAACACCGTGCGGACCAAGCAGGGTTCGACCGGATGGAGTAGGATCGATCGAAGGTCGGGGTTTGGAATTGTGGAGAGCCGCATTCACGAGGAGAGTACCACGAGGTTGCCAGATGGCGCTGAGCGATGTGTGAACTGCCTCGGCGTACGAAGGGAGGATGTGCAGGTGTTTTCATGCGCCGGAGCATTTGAACTGCCCCAGGGAACGAAACTTCTGTTCGAAGCTGAAAGCTACGATGCAATTATTTGCCACGGTGCTGTGAGCCGCGGTGAATCCCCCCACGTTGAGCAAATCTCCTCCGATGCCGCGCGCACGATCCAGTTTTCCGCAGTGCATCGAGCTGTGGCAATGACCAGCCGGTGGGACCCCCGCACAGTGAAAATGATTGATCCATGAACAGGTATGTTGTGTTGGCGTGTTTGGTGTTGATACTGATCCCTGTGGTGCTTGTGGGTCAGCAGAACCAGCTCGATTTGGGGCGTTGGCGAAACTTCACCGATATGAAAACCGTGCGCGCGATTGCATCAACAACGGATTCTCTCTGGGTCGCAACATCAGGCGGTCTCTTCCTCTTTAATCCTTCCTCGAACGCTTTTGCCAAGTTCACAAACTCCGAAGGCCTCAACTCCAACGATCTCACCGCCGTGACCATCGATGGGGCCGGACGAGTGTGGGTTGGATCGTCGGATGGATTCATCAATTCCTACAATCCTGCGACCGGTGAATGGGTGGCGATTACGGCCATCGAGGAATCTGACCGTGTGCAAAAAGGAATTCGCTCGATCCTGGCCAGAGGCGATTCACTGTTCATCGCGACTGATTTTGGAATTACCGTCCTGCAGATCTCGCGAAAAGAATTCAAAGACACGTATGCCAACCTCGGCTTCGCAACGCAGGCTGGAGTCAATAGTGTGAAGATTTTCAGGAATCGAATCTGGGCCGCGACAGACCTTGGTGTTTCCTCTGCTTCGCTTGACGCACCCAACCTTTCTGCTCCCACGTCTTGGACGGCGTACGGGACGGCCGATGGGCTTCCCTCCAGCATCTGCACCGTTGTCACAAGTATTCATGATACGATCGTCGCCGGAACATCGAACGGACTCGCCATCTTCACCGGAAGTCGATTCCTTCCTGTCCCGGCATTTAGCGGAAAAGCCGTTACTGACCTGCTGGCTCGCACAAGCGACATCGTCGTGCTCACAAATGAATCCGGAAGTCTTAAGCTTACTGCCTATACAGGCATCGCCTCACCCTCTGTTGCGATAGCGACGAATTTCAATATGCAGGGGAATGCTCTCGCAGGGCAGCCCCTCACGACAAATGTATGGATCGGGACCGCATCGAGCGGTATCGCCCGGTGGACCGGCGCCTGGGAGTACAAAGTTCCGAATTGCCCGCACTCCAGTCTGTTCAGCAGCGTGGTCGTCGATGACCGCGGTCTCCTGTGGGCTGCATCCGGCATCAGCGGGCGCGGCCAGGGTTTCTATCGTTTCAATCCCTCTGCTTCAGACAACGCTCGCTGGAAAAGCTATACGATGGTAACGGATCCGCTCATGAAGAGCGACGATTATTACAAGGTCTCGCTCGGCGCCAACGGGTCCATCTGGGTCAGTTCGTGGGGATGGGGA
>CAIVHJ010000336.1 GCA_903905665.1 uncultured Phycisphaerales bacterium | reverse complement strand
TGTTCCTTCAGGTTGACAGCCAAGACCAGTTTACCGACATCATGAAGCAAACCAGCCATGAAGGCCTCATCGGCAGCCTTGTCCTCCAGTTTTTCAATTTGAGCAATTCGTCTGGCGAATATGCCCACGCTTAAACTGTGAGCGCTGAAAGTCTCGATTGAAAAATGTTGTACGGAGGCGCGGTCGAATTGCGAAAAAACCTGGATGGAAAAAACCAGCGCCTTGATGACATCAAAACCCAGCATGGACACCGCCTGGGAGGTATTGGACACGTGCCGAGGGACTCCGAAGTACGCCGAGTTGACCAGTTGCAGCACCTTGGCGGTCATGCCGATATCCCGTTCAACGATTTTGCACACCTCTTTGATGGAGGCTTCCGGAGATTTTAACAGCTCCAGCAGTTCGACATACAAGGTAGGCAACGAGGGTATGGAATCAATCTGAGATACCAGATTTTTGAGAATGTCGTTGTTGAGCAAATCCCAGAGCGCACAAGATCGAGTAATAGCGTTCTTGATGGTCTCGGCGTCGCTGGGTTTGGAAAGAAATTGATGCGAGGGGCCTACGGATCGCAAAATCGATTCCCGCTCCGATTGGCCGGACAAGATGATTCGGACGGTTTTGGGATAAAGTCTTTTCACTTCGGCCAGCAACTGGGCACCGTCCATGCCCGGCATACGCATGTCTGCCACGACCACGTCGCACGGTTCTTTGGCCAATAGCATCAGAGCAACCGGGCCGCTGCCGGCGAAATTCATGCTCCATTCTTTGCTCATGTGGTGCAACATCCGCTTCAGAGCTTGGAGCACATTTGGTTCATCGTCAACGAAAAGTATTTGTTTTCGGGTCGTGGTGGTTTCCATTTTCAGACTCTTTCCTTGGCGGTTACAGCGTCCGTCAACGGTAAGCGGATGATGAAGGTGGTTCCTTCATTCGCTTTCGTTTCGAAGGTAATACTCCCGCCGTGCTTGTCGGTAATCACGGAACGGGCGATGGTCAATCCCTGTCCGGTGCCTTTACCGACCTCCTTGGTGGTAAAGAACGGATCGAAAATTTTGGGCTTGGCTTCTTCCGGAATTCCGGTGCCGGTGTCGCTGATGCGAATTTCGGCCCAGTTTTTAATTTTCTGAGTGGCAATGGAGATGGTTCCCTTGGTACCGGTCTGTCCTTTGACCTTGTCGCCGATGGCGTGCGCCGCGTTGACGATCATATTCAGAATCACCTGGTTGAACTCGCCCGGCAAACAGGGTACCAGCGGCAGAGTCGGATCGAAGTTGGTTTCCATGTCGGCTACGTATTTCCATTCGTTTCTGGCCACGGTAATCGTGGTCTCGATCGCTCTATTGAGATCGATGGGCGTTTTTTCCTTGGCTCCGGGATGCGAAAACTCCTTCATGGCCCGAACGATCTTGCTCACCCGCTGGACCCCTTCCAGGCTTTGCTCGACCGCTTTGGGGGATTCCTCCTTCAGAAACGTCAGGTCCACCCGGTCTTCCATCTCCTGAATTTGGGATGTTATTTTCCCTTTATTGGGTGAATTGACATGAGTCACAATGTCGCGATAGCCGCCGATCAACTCCAGAAGAGACTTGACGGAGTCGGAAAGGAAACGAATGTTGTCTCCCACGAACTGAATGGGCGTGTTGATTTCGTGAGCGATACCGGCGGCCAACTGCCCGACGGATTCCAACTTCTGAGCCTGGAGCAATTCCTGTTCCAGGCGTTTACGCGCGGTAATATCCTGTGCCACTCCCAAATAACCCGTAATTTGCCTGGCATGATCGTACACGGGCGTCACGACTAAAGTGACTTGCACGCGGCTTTTGTCTTTGCGGATATAGGTCCACTCGCGCAGTTCCGAACCCTTCAGGCGTGGGATTTCAACAAATACGTCGAATCCGCATATAGGTCGTCCCAGCTGACTGCTTAATTCCCGGCTCCGAGTCTGCACTTCGGATTCCAGGTGGATAATCACGGGGGTCTGTTTCCCGATAATTTCTTCTGCCGAATACCCCAGCATCTTTTCCGCTCCACGGTTGAAGACCGTGATCAGTCCTTGTTTGTCCGTACAGATAATCGAGACTTCGGAAGCCGCGTCGAGAATGGCCTGTTTTTGAGTGTTGGCCAGAACAATTCCTTCTTCCGCCCGTTTACGCCCCGTGATGTCGCGGATGACCGCCGTGGCATGCCAGACGTTACCGCTCTGCATGGCTGAAAGCGAAACCTCAATCGGGAATTCTTCTCCATTCTTGCGCCGTGCGGCGAGTTCTACGGTTTTACCAACTGCGGCGCCCTGTCCGGTTTTCTGAAATAGAGGGAATGCTCGCTTGTGGGCTTCCATAAAACGCGAAGGGGCCAGTAAGTCATGAACATTCTTTCCCATTACTTCCGCGACCGTATAGCCGAACATTTTTTCAGCGGCGGGATTCCAGAATGAAACCAGGCCCTGTTCAGCAATGCTGATGATCGCATCCTGAATGGAATCCGTCAGGGTACGGAGTTGCTCTTCGCTTTCCCGCAGGGCTTCATCGGCTTGTGCAGACTGAATCACCTGAGCGACGGTATGACCCAGGTTTTCCAGAAGGATATCTTCTTCCGAAGAGATGGGATGTTTGGCGAATAAAGCCATAACTCCGAGGGTATCTCCGGTGGGTGAACCTATTTTATAGCCGGCAAAAGAAACCAAACCCAGTTCTTTGGCCCATTCGTTGTTGTGCACGCGTGGATCAGTGGTCACATTATTGGTTAAGAACTTGCAATCTTGCTCGGCAGCCACTCGGCCGATCTTGTAACAGCCGAACGGCACCCGGCGATGGCCTTCCCCGTCGATATGCGTATAACGCCCCGAACTGGCCTTGAGGTGAAGGCACTTTTTACGATGACGGCAGATGTGCGGTCCTTCGGTGACTTTCGCATGAGGACATCCGGCTTCGCACCGATCCCCGGGTTGGATCACCCAGATACGTCCGAAGTCCGCCCCGAAAACCCTCACGAGACCGTCGGTGATTTTTTTCAGTTTTTCGGACATCGTGCCCGGCTTCAGCAATTCGGCCTGCAGTTGGTTCATCTTTTGGATGCGATCATGCGCCAACTTCTGCTCCGAGATATTGCGGGCAATGCCGGTCGTACCGATGACCTCATTCCTGTCATTGACAACGGGGGTCTTGATGGTTTCTAGCCATATCTTCTGTCCATCATGACCCACCAAAGGTTCCTCGATTCGCTTTCGCCGGTTGGTTCGGATCACTTCCTGATCATCCGTCTGGTATCGTTGGGTGAGTTCTTCAGGCCAGAGACCCACATCCGTCTTGCCGATCAAATCTGCCGGTTGACGACCACAGGCTTGAGAGAAAGGCTCGTTGGCTGCGATGTATCGCCCATCTTTGTCCTTCAGCCACGCCATGTCGGGAATGTTGTTCAGGATGGCTTCTTGTTGAAGCCGAATCTGTTTCGCTGCTTCTTCGGCCCGTTGGTGCTCCTCCACTTCCTGCTGTAGCTGGGCGTTGGTTTGGACCAGTTCGGCGGCGCGAATTTGAATCTGCCGCTCCAGTTCTTCTTTGGCCTCTTCGAGAGTGCGCCGGGCCAGGCGTTCGGTGGTCACATCCCGGAAGACCAGTACTGCGCCGATGATCCGGCCATCATTGTCGCGGATCGGCGAACCACTGTCCCCGATGGGATAACGGTTTCCGTCTTTGGAGATCAACACGGTGTGATTCGCCAAGCCGATGATTCGCCCTTCCTGCAGGACTTTGCGGACCGGATTCTCGACTTTGCTCTCATCCCGTTCGTGGACGATGTTGAACACCTCTTCCAACGGTCGCTCGACGGCGTCGCTCAGGCACCAACCGGTCAACTGTTCCGCCACCGGATTCATGCGCGTGACCCGACCCTCCGTGTCCACCGTGATGACCGCATCACCGATGCTGTTCAAGGTGACCGTCAGGTTTTCGACCGTCTTGCCGTGTTCGGCGATCTCGACCTGTAGATTCTGGTTGGTATGCTCCAGCTCGGTGGTTCTCTGGCGAACCTGCTGTTCGAGGTGTTCGTGGGCCTCAGCGATCTTTTCGGCCATGTCGTTAAAGGATTGCGACAGGATCCCGAGTTCGTCGCGGCTGCGATGTCCACAACGGGCAGAAAGATTGCCCGCGGTCATCTGCTCGGTCGCACGTGTCAGTTGTCCCAGAGGGCGAAGGTTACGTCGGATCAGATAAAACATCAGACCTATAACCATCATTGAGAAGAACACAGTAGTTAAGAGTGTGATCACAATGTCGTCACGGACAGCATTGTTGACCATGGCGACAGGAATGCCAACACGAAACTCGCCCCACGGCTGGCCATAGACCGTGATCGGGGCATGAAATTCGAGGAACTGATAGCTGTCTTCATCCTTCACATTGTGAAAATGTATCTCGCCCGAAAGGATGGCTTCAGTCTGGGGCAGTCTTGCGGTTTCTAACTTGGTTTTGGACTGTTTCTTGTCGGTGGAAGTTGGAACATACCCGTCGCGATTGACCACATAACAATAATAGATTCTGTCGTTCTCCAGAAACGCATCCAGGACTTTCTGAACATTTCGATCGAAAAAGTAATCATAGGCCGTACGATAGCGAGTGGGCCCAGCGCCATCGATGGGTTCATAACGCGAATCGAACACGGCATCCAGATCAAACAGGCCGTTATCGATGGCTTTCTCGATGACATATCGTGTGACTTCGGCCCCTACTAAAGCGTTTTGGTTGCCTAGATTCGAGAACTCCTCTCGTATGTCCCGATTCGCCCGAAGGCCCTCGACAGTTGCCAGAAATAGGGCGGAAGTTGCCAGGCCCAACATCAGGATGATGGTCAGTCGTTTGGCCATATCGTTACTCCTCGGAAACAACGGTTACGTCTTTGGTCACTTCGTCAGTCAGCGTGATACCCAGTCTGCTCGCCGTAGTGCGGTTGATCATCGGGATACCTTTTTTTGTTTTCGTGATCGGAAGCGTGCTCGGGGGAGTGCCCTTGAGAATCTGGATGGCATACTCCATGGCCTGCCCACCGTACTCTTGGCCTGATTTCACCATGCCCACCAGCAGGCCGTCTTTGATCTCGAAATCATGAAAGGCGATCGTCGGAATCGTGGCGTTCCGGCTGGTCCAGGCCGCCACTTCTTTGGGATCCACGTTGTCCTGGGTACCGGGCTTTTTCACCGCTTGATATGAACGAATGACCAGCGCATCCACCGACGAATTGAAACGGTTGACCGCCTGCTTCCACTCATCAAAGTCACCCACCATCAACCATTCGGCGACCTCGACATCCAGTTGCTCCTGCTTCATGAATCCGAGGGCCACGACGGAGGTGCTGTCGTTGCAACTCAAAATGGCGATCCGCTTGATCGGACGGATTTGTTGGGCGAGAGCCAAAGACTCCTTGAAATGCGGGCGCTCGATTACGCCTGTCACGTTGGCGGCCGGGTACCCATACTTGGACGGATCGGCATCTACACCGGAAAACACGATCGGCAACGCCGTATTCACATACGCTTTGGCGAAGTACTGCTGGGCGTCGTCATCGAACGCCAACACCACGTCGGGATGGTATTCGTCAACCTTTGTTTTCGCACGCTTACCCGCTTCGATTTTCCAGGCCTCATCTGTGTGTCGCTTCGTGTCCATATAGAAAATGTCCATCTCAAGCCCGGTCCCCTCGATAGTCGCCTTCGCACCCTGCGTAAGCGTATCTACCCACGGATATTCCGGGTGGTAACTGTGGACCAACAGTACGCGACGTCCTTTGATGTCTTTCTGCTGGGAACCGGATGACGGAGGTTGAACGACGGCGGGCTCGGAGTGGGGACCGGCTTGCGGTTTGGGAGGGAGTTCGTTGCGACATCCGGTGGACATCGCGACCACCGCAAGAAACACCCAACAAACAGCATAAGTTCGGAGCGATCTCCACGCATTCCATCGACAATTCAGGAATTTCCAGATTTGCAGGTTTGCTCGCACGCACATGATTGGTTTTCTCCTTTCGGGGCGCTGCGCATACATGGCTTGGCCGTTTTTTTGTTGCTCAAAACGGTGAATCTACCTGTTACGTAAATCGACCGGATGGTGTCG
>CAIVHJ010000335.1 GCA_903905665.1 uncultured Phycisphaerales bacterium | reverse complement strand
TTACTGGTCGGCGCAGGATGCCGCTGCCGATAATTTAGCCAATCGCTTTCACGAATCGGACAGCGAATTGGTGGATCGCCTTGACACATTATTACGGGAAGCCGTTCGTATCCGCATGGTGGCCGATGTACCGCTCGGGGCTTTTCTCTCCGGTGGCATTGATTCATCACTTGTGGTCGGTTTGATGCAGGCGCAAAGCGAAAAACCAGTAAAAACTTTTACTATTGGGTTTCATGAAAAGCAATACAATGAAGCAGAGTATGCCCGGGCTGTTGCAAAACACTTGTGTACGGAACATACCGAACTGTATGTCTCACCTGCAGATGCAAAAGCGGTTATTCCACAACTGCCCGATATGTTCGATGAGCCCTTTGCCGACTCGTCACAGATTCCAACATTTTTGCTATCGGCATTGACCCGTAGACATGTTACCGTAAGCCTGTCCGGAGATGGTGGAGACGAGCTTTTTGGAGGATATCGAAGATTTCTTATAAACGCAGAGTGTTGGCGATTATGGGGATGGTGCGAACCGAAATATCGTCGTTTTGTTGGTGATACGATTCTTGCTGTGGTAGGAAGGGATCCTCTCGAAGAGAACCGATTCCTGCCACGGGGTCTTATGAACAAACTGCGATTAGGGGCCAGGCGCATCTCTCAAGAAAGTCGCGAAGCAATGTACCGTGAATATATCTCCACGATACTTAATCCCCCAGAAATTGTTCGCCGTGGGTGGGAACCGTCGTACTACTTGACCGATCGCACCAAATGGCCTCTGATTCCAAACTTTTATGAACAAATGATGTACCTCGATACTGTCAATTATCTGCCGGATGACATTCTCACCAAAGTGGATCGCGCAAGCATGGCCGTTAGCCTGGAAGCGCGGGTGCCGCTACTGGATCACCGGGTTGTCGAATTTGCGTGGCGTTTGCCATTTTCGCAGAAGTTTCGCAACGGTCAGGGTAAATGGATTCTTCGACAAGTTCTTGATCGATATGTACCGAGTGAGATTACTGCTCGTCCTAAAATGGGCTTTGCCGTCCCGGTTGAATTCTGGATGCGAGATTCGCTACGCGATTGGGCGGAATTTTTGCTTGATGAACGCAAAATGAACGATGATGGGTTCCTCAACGCCCGTCTTGTCCGCTCGTTGTGGAAATCCTTTTTGGGAGGGCAATCCCAGTGGCATCCCCACCTCTGGGGGATACTTATGTTTCAGGCATGGAGAGAACGATGGCTGATATGATCGTTCAGGGGAACGATAGAGGATGAAGGGCAATATCCTTCACATCATCGGACAACTCACGTGCGGCGGCGCGGAGAGGCAACTCAGCTACCTCGCCCGGGCACTGCAAAAGCGTGGATGGACTCAGTCCGTCGTGTCGTTGTCTTGCGGCGGCGGTTGGAAAGACTTCCTGTCAGCCAACAATATTCCTGTTTATGAGATCGCCCGACACCCGTTCAAGCCATATCGCTTGTGGCTTCTCTATCGTCTTGTTAAGCAGGTGCGCCCCCAAATTGTTATGTCATGGTCAATTCATGCCGGAATATATGCGCATTGGCTTGTTGGCGTCGGAAGTCTTTTACGGATATGCGCTGTTCGAGGTGACTTAACGCGCGATAGCAACACCGCTCACCCCAGCAAGGATTCGTCATGGGGCCGCCGAGCTCTTGAAAAGGCTGATTATGTTGTCAGCAACTCAGCCTGGGGTTTGACGGTCTTAGAGAAGGCAGGCCTTCGCATGCCACATAGTTCCGTGATTCCCAACATTGTTTTCGCCGCAGGAAGGGCCAAAGTGTCACTGCCGGTCGAAACTCCGCGTATTGTCGCGGTAGGTGGGCTGAAGCCACTCAAGGGGCATGATGTGCTGCTCCGCGCTTTGAAAATTTTGGCCGATGGTGGGTCTAAATTTGAGTTGCAGATAGCAGGCAATGGACCGGAGTGTGCGAATTTGGACCGGATGATAGAAGAGTTAGGCTTAGCGGATCGGGTACGATTGCTGGGCGAAGTGGAAGATGCCCCCGCGCTTCTCGCGGAGGCTCATCTATCCGTACACCCCTCTCGGAGTGAGGGTCTCAGCAATGCAGTTTTGGAGGCGATGGCGGAAGGGTTACCCGTGATTGCGGCAGCCGTTGGCGGCACTCCGGAAATTATTCAAGATGGTCAAAATGGGCTGCTGGTGCCGCCAGATCAGCCGAACTGCCTTGCGGACGCCATCCAGCGGTTGCTCCAGGATTGCGCGTTGCGTTCTCGCCTCGGCCAAGCAGCGTTACAGTGGGTACGGCGTTCTTGCGCAGAAGACAGGGTTGCCGATGCGTACGAGAAAGTCTTCTGCAAAATTCACCACGAATCCCGGAAAGCGTAGTACGTAGAAATGCCTTTAACCTTACGCAACCTGATCTTCTGGCTTTTGTGCATTGTCACGTTCATGGTTCCGTTCGAGGAACTTCTGGCTTTGAAAGAACTCCAGTCGGGTATATTTCTGGTCTCTGCTGTCGCCTTGGCACTCTCCATAGTTAAGAAGATAGGAGGCTCCCGGCGAAGACAGATTCCTTTGGTTTTGATACTGTTGGCACTTTTCATCTTATGGTGTTGTGCTTCGTTTATTTGGACGGTTGACTCAGAGAAAACGCTTAGCATCGTCATTACCTACTCTTCCCTTCTGCTCTTCATCTGGATGATTTGGGAGTTTACCAATACGCAGCGCCAATTGTTGGGGCTCTTGCGAAGTTACCTCACAGGATGTTGTGTTACTCTCGCCATGCTTTTTACATCCTACGCTACGGGGATAAAATTTGGCGCTTCGGACACAACGAGGTATACGGCGGCCGGCATGAACCAAAATGGCCTTGCGCTTATTTTTGATATTGGGGTTCTCTTTGCTGTCTACTTGGCCGGCAATACTGTCTCTAAATGGAGGATTGTTTATTGGGCTTTTGTTCCGCTGGCATCCTTGGGGATTCTGCTCACCGGTTCTCGTGCCGGCGCTATTGGATTAGCCGTAGCCCTTGGCATGACAGGGCTGTTAGCCTGGTCAAGAGGACGCAAATCAATCATCATGGCCATTATAATTGCTGGATGTACTGCTTGGTTGGCTCCCAGAATTGTATCTGACGCATTGCTTGAACGGGTCATGGAGGGACGCAAGGCTCATTCTTTCATGGAACGCCAAGCACTGTGGCATGAAGGGTTGCAATGCTGGGATGCAGCTCCTATCACGGGTGTTGGCGCTGGTGGTTTCATGACGGCAGTCAGGGCCAAAACCGGTCGCCCCCAGGTAGCGCACAACACCTTTGTGCAAATATTGGTTGATAACGGCCTTGTCGGGATTGGACTAATGTCAGCCGTTTGGGGCCTTTTGATTCATATGGCTTGGCGCCTGCCCCGGCGGGAAAGATTTCTCTATTTGGGGTTATTTGCTGTCTGGGTAATAGCCTCAATGAGCGGCAGTACAGAGTATAGTAAATATACTTGGCTCATTTATGCCTGGATCGTGGTTGAATCGGAGATCTTCCGCGAATCGCTCAAGCTGGCACAACGCCAGAGGATTATCCCGAAAGGCCGTCCACTGCATGAATTTCGACATTATCGTCGCTTCCATATCTAGGCAGCATCATGATGAAGGTAGACCATCACGATGAAATTTGTCATCTTGGAGAATATAATGAACGTGTCGACAATAGTTCGGTCGCCGCGTTTCTGGATTACTGCTCAACTGCTGGCGATTATGGTGGTCGGTAATGTTCTAGGGCTTTGGCATGTTCAGATGAACCCGGATAGTTGGAGCTATATTCGTGCGAGCAGGATGGCGCTGGAGCCGGCTTTGAGCCAATCCCGGACCCTTGGCTATCCGATGATCCTTCGGTTGGTCACCACGTTTTCGCCAGATTATGGAGCTATTCCCTGGGTGCAGCTGGCCATGCTTTGGCCCGCCGTGTTTTTATTGGACTTTGCGGTGCGTCGTTTTGGGGCCTCGCCGTGGCAGGCATTCGCCGTCAGTTCAGGGTTTATGTACGGGGCCATACAACAGGCCTGGACTGTTGCATCGGTGCTTACGGACTTCCCTGCTACAGTGGCGGCGAGTATGGCAATTGCTTGCCTGTTTTTGATCGCCGCGAGTCCCAGGCATCTAGGTGCCTGGCTGGGGCTGCCGATCTTCCTTGCGGGTGCCTATCACATCCGCCCCGCCTGTCTCTTCCTGATTCCATTGGTGCCCTGCCTTGGAATCGTGCTGGTTCGTTTGCGAGCAAAGGGGAGGAGAGAACCGTTCGTCTGGAAGAAGATGTTGCCGGCACTTGTGGTCGTCTCTGTCTTGCCATTTTTGGCGTTTTGTAGCCTGCGATGGGCTGTTGTGGGCGATTTCGCCTTGGTTGCGTTCGGCGGCATGTCAAATGTGGGATTCGCCGCTGAACTGCTCGAGACGAAGATGGTCGAAAACGAGTTGTCTGAACGGTTTCGACCCTTCGCGCGTGAAATCCTCAAAGGTCGTGAAGAGCGAGGTGTCAGGTCCGCGTTTCCTGGCCGCTGGTGGGTCGACATGCGTGCCTATGAAGACAACTACTCCGTCAATATTTTCTTAATTGCGAATCCTGCCGCCAAGACATTCTTCGGCGATGACACAATTGTGCTTAACCGAGAAATAACTCGCTTCTCGCGAGAGGTGATGGGACTTCGGAAGGGTAAGTGTCTGCTTTGGGCCGTTCAGTACTGGCCGCGAGCGATGATGAAAGTGGCGTATCGCTACTGGATACTGCAAGCCGCCATCCCGCTCACTTTCATTCTGTTCGCGGTTCGTCGATATAGGCACCGCTATCGCCACTGTTCTTTGCGGGGCGTGCCGTGGGCTTTAAACGATCCAAACACGACGGTTCTATCCGCGTTGCTATGGCTCAACCTGCTCTACTTTGGGGCGTCGGTCTCGGTCTTGATACTGTCTGGTACGTACGCAGAATCGCGATTGATTGTGCCCAGCGCGGTTTATCTGCCGTCTTTAGTGGGACTGCTTATCCTGAGCGAGCTGCAAGCGATCTGTTATGCCCCATCCATTCTCAAGCAGAGGTCCGTATGAAGGACGCATTTTCCCCATCACCGGCTTTACTTTCCATTTTACTTCCAGACGGACTGGATTGCGAGGTGATCCTGATCGATGATGTCTCCACGGACGGCACAGCGGACTTGGTGCGCGCTATCGCCGCGCGGCACCCGGCCTTAGCCTAATCGCTATCGCCCGAAAGCCCTCGGGATATCATGTGACGATTAAAGAGACGTGCTTTTTGATTTCATTCATGACGATAACTCTCACCACAAAGCCATGAAACTTCTGTACATAACCGTCTCAATGCCGTTCGGATCAGGCGAGGAATTTTTTATCCCGGAGGTGCAAGAATTTCTACGACAAGGACATGAAGTTCTGATCGTGCCGCGGTCTCCTGCGGGAGAGCTTATGCACTGTGAAGCGCTCGAATTGGAAAGCCGGACCCTGGCCTGCCGCCTTTATTCATGGGGAATCGTTTTTGCTTCTGCGAGAGAATGCCTGGTACACCCGATCCGATCATGGAAAACGATGCGATTTCTCTTTTCTAGCCGAGACTGGGTGACTTTCGCTCGCAATCTGGCCGTTTTCCCCAAGGGCCTTTGGATTGGCGGGTTGGCTCGCCGGTGGCGAGCCAATCACATTCATGCGCAATGGGCTTCGACGACGGCTACCATGGCAATGGTCGCTGGCGAGATGTCGCGCACCCCTTGGAGCTTCACCGCTCATCGTGGTGACATCGTTCAAAACAACTTGTTGACAGTCAAGGTTGCCAAGGCCAGTTTCGTGCGGTATATCTCGAAAAACGGCATCCTGATCGCGGAATCACTGGGAGTCAAAGATTCTGGGAGAAAAGCCGTTGTGATCCACATGGGAGTCCGACTGCCTGATGCAATTTCCCCAGCACTCGCGAGAGAGCGTGTTCCGACAGCATTGTGCGCAGCTAATCTCCTTCCAGTCAAGGGGCATCGGTATCTCCTTGAGGCTCTTGAAATTCTGGAGGCGCGAGGGGGCGCTTGTCGACTCATATTGGCCGGTCACGGCGAGTTGGAAGACGAATTACGCGGGTTGGTAGAACGTCTGTCGCTGCACGACACCGTGCAATTTATGGGCCACGTGCTCCACGAAGATGTTCTAAAACTGTACCGCGAGCAAAGCGTGGACTTGGCGGTGCTGGCAAGCGTGGACTTGGGAAATCATGAGCATGAGGGAATCCCGGTTTTTCTTATGGAAGCCATGGCGCACGGCATCCCGGTGATCTCAACTGAAACGGGCGGAATACCCGAACTGCTGCGCGAGGGCGCAGGGATCATGGTGCCCCCGCAAGACCCTGAGGCTTTAGCCGAAGCGATCGAACGGCTGATTCGTGATCCCGCCCTGCGGGCTCAAGTGGGCATTGAGGGAAGGCGACGAATTGAAGAGCAGTTTGCCGTGGGGCGTACTGTCTCCGAATTGACTGCACTGATCGAAGCGACGGGCAGCGATGCTCGCGCTGGGGTGGCGTGAACATTCTGCTGATGAATCACTACGTCGGTTCACTGCAACACGGCATGGAATACCGGCCCTATTATCTCGACCCCGAATGGGTGCGGGAGGGCGCCACATCCTGATAATTGAACTATGAAAAAGTTGGCACTTCCATTGACCGCACCTCTGATGTCGCTTGTGTGTGATGTTAGCAACTAGCCAAACTATGACTCGCAGGAAAGCCATGAGACTTTGGCTGATAACAGTTGGGGAACCGCTGCCAACGGATGCGGGCAACCAGCGTTTGCTGCGCGCTGGAATTCTCGCTGATATCTTGCACAAACGGGGCCACGATGTCACGTGGTGGACATCCGCTTTCAATCACCAGGCTAAAATATTTCGCCAGTACGATGATCGAGTCAAAGAACTTCAACCCGGCTACAGGATCGTGTTCCTCAAGGGGTGCGGCTATACGCACAATCTCTCTTTTGCAAGGCTTCGCGA
>CAIVHJ010000334.1 GCA_903905665.1 uncultured Phycisphaerales bacterium | reverse complement strand
TTGCGGTTGCTGTTGAACGGCGGGTCGATGTAGATCAGGTCCACGCACTCATCGGGCAGTTTGCGCAGTTGTTCCAGATTGTCGCCGCAATAGATGACTCGCGTGTCCACCAGCGTCGAGGGTCGCGCCGATGGCCGCTCCGATGGGGTTGCTGCTTTCGCGGGAGTCTGTGGCTTGGTCTTGCGTTTGGTCATATTAAGAGCGTCCAACAAAATGACACAAAATATCCGGAAAACCGCTCCCTCACGGTCGCGGCTCTGATTTTTGCCAGTCGCTTTAAGAACCCTACCGCGCCAGAGGGTGGAGATCAATGCGGAAGTGGAAAGAAGATTTTACCACAGAGGGCACAGAGCACACAGAGAAATTGAAAATGGAAAATGGAAAATTGAAAATGAAAGATGGGAGTAACCACAGAGAGCACAGAGAAGTTTAAACTGTGAAGTGGGGAAAGAAAATCGAATTTAACCGCAGAGGGCGCGGAGCACGCAGAGAAATGGAAAATTAAAAATGGAAAATTGAAAACGAATTTAACCGCAGAAGGGACGGAGATCACGGAGGAAAATTCAAAAGGGGAAAGAGAAAAGTAAAAAGTGAAAAGAGAAAAAAACGGGAGAGGAAAGGAAGAGAATGGTGAATGAGGAAGTGACCTGCCCCCATAAAAAAACAGCCGCCTCCGGTCGGGGCGGCTGGGAAAGGCGAGTTCATGGGTCGTTCCGTGCAGACTAAGCCCTTGGATGGGCTTCGTTGTAACTCTGTCGAATCTTTCGGTTGATCAATTGGGTATAGGTTTGGGTGGTTGAAATCGACTGGTGACCGAGCATCTCCTGAACGCTTCGTAAGTCCGCCCCGTTGTTGAGCATGTGTGTCGCAAAACTGTGCCGCAACGTATGGGGGCTGACGTCGGGATTCAATCCCGCCGCCAACAGATACTTGTCGAGTTTGCGGCGGACGCTTCGCGTGCTGAGGCTTTGACCGTGTTTGTTGATGAACAGCATCTCTGCGTTGAAGTGTGCCGCCCGCGCATCCTTGGCCCGAACGTCCAGATAGTTTCGAAGGGATTTGAGGGCAGAGGGTGAAATCGGCGAAATTCGCTCTTTCTTGCCCTTGCCCCGGACCCGAATGCATTCGCTGACAAAATCCACGTCCTCAAGCCGCAAATCCACCAACTCGCTCACGCGTACACCCGTCGAAAACATCACTTCCAGCATCGCACGGTCGCGCGCACCCAGCAGCGTCGTACAATCCGGAGTTTGCAGCAGCTTGAGAATCTCGGCCATCTCAAGATATTTCGGGAGGCGTTTTTCCTGTTTGGGGGTACGAATGGAGATCAGAGGATTGTTCGGCACATAGCCGCGACGCAAACAGAATTTGTAAAAACTTCGTAGCGTCGCCAGTTTCCGCGCAATCGTGGATTTGGAATAACTTTGCTGATTCAGGTACATCAGGAATCGGCGGATTTCCTCGGGATCGGCTTTGACCAGCTGCGTCTGAAGCTGTGTCTGGTCCGCAACCATCAGCGCGGACCCTGCCCCGTGTCGATCCCACGAGGCCGGCGGACCCATCACCGGAACCGGTGTTTCCGCCGAGGACCCCGGCGCATCCTGAGAAATAAACCAGCAATACTGCTCCAGATCGGCTGCATAACACTTGGCGGTGTGCGGCGAAAAGTGCCGCTCAAACCTCAAGTAGTTCAAAAACTCGCTGATCAGTGGGTTCTCGTTCATAAATCATTCGTTTCTACTGCGGCGAAAACCCGTAGTCGGTTTCCCGACCACCTGATGTCACTGGTCGCCGGTTTCCTCCGAGGACCCCGAAACCCTGTGCCGATTTTCAACTCTTCGTTTCCAGTTCGTCCAGCCCTGGTACTTCACGAAGGCGGTCCGTCGGTCACAGTCGGACTTCGTCCAGTTCGCGTTCCAGACGTCGTCCCATTTGATAGCTCAACACGGCGGCGTCAAACCAATCGAAATCGCTGTCCGGGTCGCCGGCCCATGAGGCAAAGGCATTGATCACTTCCGCTTCCTCGCCAGGCTCGTAGCGGAAGATATAGCGCTGCTCGCCTTTGACCAGAGACAGTTGACGCATCATCTTCACCGTTGCTCTACCTCATTTTTTCGATCATTTTCGACCGCAACCTGAGTTATTTCTTGCTGAATCAACTCTTGGGCGGTGAAATAACAGCAAAACCGCATAAAATGATCCTGCGAGACCACAAACTTTTGCCACCCAAAGGGATTGCCGTCGGCATTCCGGGCTTTGGTATAACGCTTGATCTCGCGGATTAAATCCTCGTCCGATCCCGAAAAAACCTTCTGAAACTCCGCTCGCGGCTGGAGATAACGTCCGCCCTCTTCGTAAGGCGCCGGTCTCCTCGATATCTCCACCGGATCAAATCCGGCATTCGATACCGATCCGTACCCGTACAACTGAGCACTGATCCCCAACGTCGGAGGGGCATACGGATCAAATTCCGTGACCGCAAAAACGATAATCCCGTCCGCGCCGATCCGATCCATCACTTGCAGAGCGTGTTCGGGCGACTCAATCCTGGACTTTCCCTCTGATTCCAACTGGGCCAAAACACGGTTGACCGGAATCGTTCTTACCCCCGGAATCTGGGTCAATTCGCTGACCATCAGGTCCGCCAATCGAATCGGATCGAACTTCCGCGATCCGCTTTGATTCAGCGCCGGGGCGACCGCGATCGTCACGGTCCGATCCAGATTCACGAGCGTCAGTTCGGGTTTTCCTGATGAACAACCCAGTCCCGTCGCGCAGACCACGACCGCCACTGCAAACCCGAGATATAAAATTTTGCGGATCATCCCTGATCTCACCGATCAGGCGATTACACGCCTGACCCATCCCAGTTATTACAGGACGTCATTTTTATCGGGCTTTTGCGACGTCCTCTAAATTCATCGTCCAAAGCCATCATCGGCTTAAATAACTTCCACCAACTCAGTGGGATTCTTCCGGTTTCTCCACCGGCATAGCCACGGTCTCCACATGACCCGTATCCGTCTGTTTTTGAACCTCATTCGCCCGCTGCTGATCTGTTCTGTTGGCAACGCTCTTTTCTTGCGACGGCACTTGGGCCATTGGAGCGCGCAACGGAACGATCGACCAGATGTTCTCCTGGGAATTATGGTTTGACCTGTTTGAACAGAAGTATATGCGGCCCAAGGAAGACCAGCATGGCGAATAATTGGCGCCAACCCCGTCGCTTAATCGAGTCTGACCGCGGCCATCGGCGTCTGCAAGCCATAAGTCCGCTTTTGACAGTGGGTTACGTGTCTCGTTCGGCTCAGGTGTGGCGCTTTCGACAGCACAATAAGCCACTTGTTTCTCATCGGGGCTCCAGGTCGGAAGGATCATCGCGTGCTCGGCGCTGGAGAGGATTTCGGTCGGCATTCGAGGTTCGCCATTGACGAGCGTGAGGGTCCAAAGGCTGAACCAATGGCTCCCGCGACGGCGGGCGCGTTGAAACAAAATCGTGTTGCTTTTTGGCGCCCATTCGGGGAAAAGTCCATATCCGATGAATTTTTTGATGGCTCCAGCTTCTGCCGATGCTGTCCAGAGCTCCCATTGTCCGCCTCGTTCCGGCAAACTACAAAAAACCAGCTGTTTTCCATCCGGAGACCACGAAGGATGCACCTCCTGCGCCGAACCGGTGGTGACCTGAATCGGTTGTTGCCCATCAACATTGATCACCCAGACGTCCCAGTTTCCGCTGCGATCGCTGGCAAACGCCACACGATGTCCGTCAGGGCTGATGGCGGGCTGAACGTCCGATGCCGGGTCCGATGTCAGCTGGGTTATGGCAACGCCGTCCACATCCTGCATGTACAAATCGGGGATCAGTGAATGCCTCGTAGAGGCGTAAACGAGCCATTTTCCGTCTCGGCTGACGCAGGGATCAAAATCGCTTCCTTCCGGGGGATACGTATTCTGCCGCAGCGAAATGAGTTCGCGTGCTTCGTAATCGGAAGTGGGCGTACCGGGCAATTCACCGAAAAGCGTGATCTGAGGATCTGTCGCAGCCGCAAGCACCGGTTGCGGGGGAGAGTTTTCGACCGTTTGTACATCCTTCTTGCTCCCACACCCAACGATGAAACCACAAACCGTCAACACACAGAGTACTCGAACCCGCAATCGAAGGATGGTCAGAATAGTCAAGGTTGAAACCTCCCGCGTTGATCTCGGCGTACCGTGATCGATCCGCTTATCTGTTTCTCCGACAAGGACACGAAGGACACATTTCACACTCGGCAATTGTCCTATCGGATGACCGAAGGTCCGAAAACAGATCATTCGGCTCGAACCCGCCCTGTCCGATAATGTGCGAATGTAGTATCGACCAAACGAGAAATCGGTCTCAATTGAATTCGATCCCTCATGTGGATGCGCAGAGAAATCGGTAATTTTTGCGCGATCTACCGCAATCCCGACGGAAGGAGAAACGGCACAGAAGGTTCGCTCAACCTATCGAATGCGGTATCAGGATTTTTCAGGCGGTTGGTTTGGCGATCTGGTACTTTTTGACTCGGTATCGGAGGTTGTCCCTGCTGATACCGAGTTCGCGGGCGGCTTTGGACTGGTTCCAGTGGTTGTTTTTCAGGGCTTTTAGGATCATGGCTTTTTCGTAACCCCACAGACTCGCGTCCCCTCCGGTCTCGGTGACGGAAGCCTGAGAACCGGAAATGTCGTGGGGGAGATGACTGAGCCGAATCTCCCGGCCGTCGGACATGAGGACGGCACGCTCGATGACGTTCTGAAGTTCGCGGATATTTCCGGGCCAGCGATGCGCCACCAGGGTCGCCGTGACTTCATCTACCACCACCGGTCGCGGAACTTTCAACTCAGCCGCCGCCCGGGTCACAAAATGTTCGATCAAAGACGGAATATCCTCGCGTCGTTCGCGCAATGGCGGAATCGAAATCGGAAAAACATTGAGCCGGTAGTACAAATCCTCGCGGAATCGTTTCTCTTCCATTTCTTTGGCGAGATTGCGGTTGGTGGCGGCGAGCACGCGAACGTCGCAGGCGAGCGTTTTGGTCCCGCCGACGCGAACAAATTCTTTTTCCTGAAGGACTCGCAACAGTTTGACCTGGATGGACAGGCTGATTTCGCCGATTTCGTCCAGAAACAGGGTTCCCTTGTCGGCCAGTTCGAATCGCCCGGTTTTTTGCGCGATAGCGCCGGTAAACGCGCCTTTTTCGTGGCCGAACAATTCGCTTTCCAGCAATGTTTCGGCCAGCGCCGCACAGTTGATGGCGATAAAAGGTTTGTCCCGTCGTTCGGATCGGTTGTGCAGGTATCGGGCGAAGAGCTCCTTTCCGGTTCCCGTTTCTCCGAGGAGCAGCACGGAGGCGTTGCTGGCGGCCACTCGATGGCACAAGTCGAGGACCTGTTGAAGCGGCGGGCTGGAGCCGATGATCTTATCGCCGGACCGAACCGTGCTTCGCAACCCTTCGTATTCTCTCTGGAGTTCCTGATGGGCCTGGGCATTGCGAATGCCGCTGGCGGCGAGATTTGCAAAAATATGCAGCAGGTCAAGGTCGCTGTCGGAAAAGTTACCCGGACCGATTTTATTCAGCACCTCGACGACGCCCAGAACGTTGTCCTGATAAACCAGCGGCGCCGCGACCATCCCTCGCGTCTGAAAACTGCTCTTGTCGTCAATTCCGCGAAAGAAGAATTTACTTTGCTGAACGTCGGTGACGATCATGGGTTTGGCGGTTTTACAGACTCGGCCGGCGATTCCGAGTTCGGCATCGAATTCCTCGCCCTTGAGCAGGTCGCTCCGGTCGCCGACGGCGGCGTGAAAAACGAGTTTGTTGCGCCGGGAATCCAGGAGCAACAGGCTGCTGGCTTCGGCCCGCATGACCGCTGCCGCGTTCTGGACGATGTTCTGAAGAACCGTCGGAAGGTCGAGACTGGAATTAATGGCCGAACTGGCATTGAGCAACGCCGAGAGCGTTTCCTGCGGGAACGAATTGGGCAAAGTTACATTCATTGAATAGATGGGGCGTTCAAGCCTCGCCTGTAGTTGTAGCAGCGCACAGGAACAGGGTCAACAGCCCGCAAAAGGCAGGGCGCCACGTACCATACCCCGATACGCTAGCCCCACAAGCATAAAATCCTGTTTAGAGCCTATCCGAATAACCCAGAGCAACGATATGTGATCACGCCACAAACCA
>CAIVHJ010000333.1 GCA_903905665.1 uncultured Phycisphaerales bacterium | reverse complement strand
CATTTTATTGCTGAGTCCATGGTTGCTGGGAGAACGGATTTTACGGCAGGACTGGGCGGTGATGGGGTTGGTGGGTTTGGGATTGGGGTTGTTGTTTTTCAGCATGCAGTCGCCGTTGAGTACGGCGCCGCATCCTGCGCTGGGGAATGTATTGGCAGGATTATCCGGGTTGAGTTGGGCGGGAACGGTGATGGGATTGCGCTGGGTTGGTCGGGGTGGGGATGCTTCGTCGAATGCCGGCATGGGAGTGGTGCTGGTGGGCAATCTCATGGCGTTTGTGTTTTGCGTTCCGTGGATGGGTCCGATGCAATCGGTTCGCGTGATGGACGGGATCATCGTAGCCGGTCTGGGGGTATTTCAAATTGGTTTGGCGTACTGGTGTTTGACGGTGGGGATTACACGAGTTGCAGCATTGGAGGCGTCGATTCTGCTGTTGATCGAGCCGGTGGTCAATCCGATCTGGGCTTTCCTGATCCACCATGAGATTCCGACGGTTTTATCGCTGGTTGGCGGGGCGTTCATTTTGGGGGCGACGATTTTGAAAGGCATGCGGGGCAACGAAAAACCCCGGTGATTCGCGGGCGGACCACCGAGGTTCTTCTTTCCACTGGATCCGGAAACAGGGATGCGCTTTCATGATCCACGAACCGTGTACCATCCGTCTCAAACTCCACCACCCGCGCGAATGGTCGGGATCGCTCCCCGACGGTTCATGGCTCCATTCGTGTCTTATGAAGCGTCCGATTCTTCGAGCATTTTGCGCAGGTACGCGTTTTCGCGTCGCGTGGCTTCCAGATCAAAAAGAATGTACTTAATGCTGAGTCGCAGGAAGTCGATGCTTTCCTGCAGACTGCTGACGGTCTCTTTCAGCTCTTTGTGACGACGTTTTGTTTCTTCGGCGAGCATTTCAAGTTTCTCTCTTTCGGACGGAGGCAGGGTACCGATTTCTGTAACCAGTTCTGCCAATTTTCGCTGAAATTGTTCCTCGGTCATGTTTCTTCCTCCTCCTCAGGCGGAAACGCGATTGACGAAATCGCGAAGATCGATTTTTCGTGGGTGATGAAAACGGGTATCATCGCCCTTTGGGATCACCGCTATTTCTAAGCGGTTCATCCGGGTTGTAGCAAGTGGGATGCCCGTGTCACCACTATCCAATTGTACGCGCGAGCAACCGCTTGATCTGCGCGACTTTAATGATTTTTGAGGTCGAAGTGTTTTTTTTGCGGGTCAAACTGATTGTACCGATTATAACGGTGGGGTGTTGAGGCTCGACGGGAGCGTCCGATAACTCATGCTCGCTTGTTGTAAGTACCGGAAATCAGGTGGGTTAAGATTTTTTGAAAAACGTCGTGGAAAGTCTCCGAATGTGGGTGGCACGCCACAAAAGGCACTTTACAAATTTTTTCGGCAAGGTCCGATATATCGGCGTACAATAAGTTACCGGACGTTGCCGGTACCGTGTGGAGGATTCGTCTTCAGCCGGGGCGTTTGAATGATCGACAAACCGTGTGCACTTATTATGGTGCGCGGCGGGTTCTCTCTATCATGAGAGGAGACAACGACGATGCTTACGTTTACATTTCTCGGAGTCGGATCGGCATTTGCCAAGCGCAATCACAATTCCAACGTACTGGTGGAAGCATGGACGAAAGGACCGGATCATCAAGCGGTTCCCGACGACACGCTGTTGATCGATTTCGGTGCGATGGGGCCGAGGGCACTGCATGAGTTGAAGGATCGAACGGGGTTTGAGTATCTTCGAGCCGGTTCGCTGATTCACTATCCTGCCATCCGCCGGATTTTCGTCACGCATCAGCATGCGGATCACATCGGGGGGCTTGAAGAGTTGGCGATGATGAACACATACACTTTTGAAGATTCCCAGTCGGGAAAAGGATTCAAGCCGCAAATCATCAGCGCCATGAACGTGCTGGTCAATTTGTGGGATAGTTCGCTCAAGGGGGGGATGGGGGCGATTCAGGGTCGGCACGCGATTTTGCAGGATTATTTTTTCATTCTTTCGCTCAAGCATCATCAGAATAAGTACGACAGTTTCACGCTGCTCAAGCGGTATCGTTTTGACGTGTTTCCGACCGATCACATTCAGATGGAGCGGAAATACGATTGGCCGAGCTACGGGTTGTACCTGACCGATACGCAGAGCCGGCGGAGCGTTTTTTTCTCAGGGGATACGCGTTTTGACTATCCGGCGTATGCGTCCATGATGCAACAGGCGGAGATTTGTTTTCACGAGGTGCAGTTGTTCGATCAAGCCGATCCGGTGCATCCGCTGCTGAGCGAGATGCGCACCCTGCCGGCCGACATCAAAAAGAAGACGATCCTGTACCATTATGGAGATGACTGGGACAGCGGACCGTTTGATTTTGTACAGGATGAGTTTGCCGGTTTCGCGGTTCCGCAGCGGCGTTACGTGATCTGTGGATGACATGCCTCGTGCGGGGAAGTCATACTGGACACGATGGTTCTCTAATGCGAGAATGGGATTCCACGAAGGTCCTTGGATGATCTGCGTGTACATGATGGGGAATCTGCCGATGTTAACCAAACTGAAGTTGCACAACTTTCGCACTTACTTAAACGCCGAGATTGATTTCAAGCAGCGGCATTTGCTCATCGGGCGAAATAACAGCGGTAAGACCAATCTGGCCACGGCAATTCGTTTTTTGGGATCTACGACCAGTCTCGATCTGAATGCGGCGGCAGCAACTTGGGTGCCGGGTGGTATTAACGAGATGACGAATTGGCATCTGCGCAAAGATGCCAACACTCCGAATGAGATGGAATGCGTTTGTGAACTGGACTACGACGGCGAAAGGTGTCAGTTCACTTATGAACTTGCACTGAAGATAGATTCTTCGTCAAATCTGTCTGCACCGGGAACGCTCGAACTACGCGTGGCAAAAGAACGACTTTTGCTGCATTCACCAAGTTTCAAAGATGCAGTACTGCTGAACAACAATGGACATGAAGCCACCATGCTTCACGAAGAACAACAAGCGAAAGGATCTACTGTACCTTATACACCCAAAACTCTCGCTCCACGCAATGCGACCATGCTCTCGAAGCTATACGAGCTGGATACCAATCGGCGTGCGATTCTCTTTCGGAAATTTCTGTCAAGCTGGAACTACTATTTGTTATCACCTGACGCCATGCGCAGGGGTTGGCGGGAAGCCAGTGCTGGAATTAATGTGGTGCTCAACCCGCTGGGAGAGAACTTAGCCAATGTCATTTTCCAGCTTAAAAATATGGATGAAATGCGTTATCGTCGCCTTCTCAATCACGTGCAGATATTGGAACCGGATTTAGAGGCGATCAATTTCGTAGCCACCCCTGAGCAGGGAAGCGTCCCGATCGTCGCTCTGCGAAATTGCCCCCGTGCATCCTGGATCGGGTTTTCCGATGGAACGCTTCGCACTTTGGCGCTTGCCTGCATTGTTGAAGTCAGCGGAAACTTCCCGAATCCGTATAGTCCGGTCCCGTGCCTCAATCTCATTGAAGAACCGGAAAACGGAATCGCACCAATCGCATTAGGGAAAATTTTTGATTTGTTTGAAGAACGCGCTCCTCAGGGGCAGTTTATCTTTACTTCACATTCTCCTTATGTCATCGACAGGTTCGATGGGGCCAGGGAATGTGTTGCTCTGCTCAAACGCAAGAACGAGCGAACAGAAATTACCCCTCTTCCACCGATCACACCGGAAGATCAAAAACCGGACCGCCTAACCCTAGCTGAACAATACGCTGCGGAGTTATTGGATTGATACAAAAAATCGGGATTATCTGTCAGGATGCAAACAGTCGCGGCTTTCTGGAAGGGTTGAAAACCCGCTTGGGTTGTTCAGCAGAACTGATCCCTGTTCCGATAGCAGTAGGGAAAAGCGTTTATATGACGAAACGCCAGTCCAAGATTGCATGGGCTTATCTACGAAAACAAGGCGTGGACTTGATCATCCGATTTACCGATGCGGACGATGCTCGTCGACAAGATGTTCAGCGTGGAGAGCTGAAAACTTTCCCGGATGCGGCCCAGTCAATTTTTGTCTGCGGCGTGGCGGTAAGGAACACGGAACATTGGTTAAACCTCGATCCCCAATACCTTGCAGAAAAGTTGGGTCTTTCTTCGGTGCAACGGACTGACCGTAATAGTGATCCAACAGGCTTGATTAAGAGTGCTTTGTCAAAGATCAGGCGACCGGAAGAAAAATCCAGCGACGTCGTTGCGAGACTGATCCAAGAAGCACCATCAGACGTATTCAAAATATGGCTTAGGAATAAATCACTTCAAGAATTCTACAGTGATTGCCGTCAAGCAGCTTTACGGGCTGAGTGTGACGTTCCCAACGAACTATAGAGCCTTCTGAATAACCTTGACAGACATGGTAGAGTGTGGGTGGTGTGGGATCAAGGCAATCTTTTGAGCAAGGAGGCGAGCGATGGAACGACGACTGGCAGAACGAAGTTTTGTCGATG
>CAIVHJ010000332.1 GCA_903905665.1 uncultured Phycisphaerales bacterium | reverse complement strand
GGATTCGCTGGACGTGCTGATGAATGATCTGGCGGATATGGACAGCCGGGACCACATCGGATTGGTGTCGTACGGCGGATATGCGAAGTTGTCGCATGCACTGCCGTGCGACAGCGCGGATCCGGAGTGTGCCTCCCCGGTGACGGTGCAACAGAACACGGATGCGATCAAGTTGGCGTATCGGAGAAGTCAGGCCGGTCATTTCCATTCCTATACGAACATCGGCGAGGGTCTGGAATTCGCCGCGAACTGCCTGGACAAGGATCACAACAGTTCGGGTGATGCCGGGAAATACATCAACGTGACGGCGTCCGAGCGCAACTTCAGCGATTGCCATCCGAGACCGGAGGCACAGAAAGTCATTGTGCTGATGACCGACGGCGTGGCCAACTACACCGAAGGTCCGAGTTACGCGTATAGTCCTTCTGATGCCCTCACTTATTTGAATGACGTGGCGGCTTCGACCTGGGATGATCATCACTTCAGTATCTATGCAATCGGTGTGGGTGCGGATGCTGACATGACGGCGCTGGACACGGTGGCGCAATCTGGCCACACCGATATTGGTGGTGATCGTGTCGGTGGGGCATTTCAGGCGACGGGATCCTGGGCGGAAATTGAAGCCGATCTGGACAATGTGTTTCGAAAGGTTGGAGGTGCGCGTAGCGTTCAGTTGATCGATTGAGAAACTTGGAGCGTGTCCCTGTGGGGATAGGGATTTTGACCCTCCCCTAAAAACCCTCCCTGAAAGGGAGGGGGGTGAAGCAGGAAACGTGAAGGGTTGATTCAAGGCCCTCTGTGATGACAGAGGGCCTTTTTTGTTTGGATTGGAGTTTACGAGTTGGCCCCTCTTTGTTCGACGCCCGATAAATCCGAAGAAGAAATCGAGTTATTGGAACATCGCGAAAAGAAAAAGCAAAGAACCGTCCCGTGTTATTGGAACTTCGTGTCAAAATGGGGGAAGCATATCGTATATTGTGGATAACGAGGAAAGTTGCGCTTGATCATCGGCGAGGGAACTGACAGATTTTCGGTCGTGTGGAAACACGCGAGTTCCCGGTGCGCCATAACTTTCGTGGACGTAGAAAACAGCCGATGCAATTGGTGGAGTTTGCCCAATGTCTGCTCCTTCCATACGTGTGATTATTTACACCGCTCACGCGGAGTCCCTGGCGTTGCTGCGCCATGATTTGCTGGGGATTCCGGGCGTCAAAATCACGGCGGAACTCGACGACACGATCATGCTGGTTCAGGCGACGCAACGGTTTCCCGTGGATGTGGTTCTGGTGGATCTCGATCCCAATCCCGACGAAGTGATCCCCGTGGCCGGTGGTTTGGCGATGGAACGTCCGGACCTGCACATTTTTGCGATTTCGGAATCGACGGATGGGCAGCTCATTCTTTCGGCGATGCGTTCTGGAATCAGCGAATTTTTGACCAAACCGCTGGATACGGAATTGCTTCGGATCGCGATCCAGAAAGTCGCTCAGCGCAAGGAAACGCAGCATCAGGAAGGGAAGTTGATCAGCGTGATGGGGAGTTCCGGCGGGGTGGGATCGACGACGCTGGCGTGCAATCTGGCGGTGGAGTTGGCCGATCTGTTGGGGGAGGGCAAAGTGGCGCTGGTTGATCTGGATTATCGTTTTGGTCAGGCGGCCACGATGCTGGATATTCAGCCTTCGTACACGATTGCCGATCTGGTCGATACGTCGGAGCAGGTGGAACAGTCGGTGATCGAACGGGCGATGATGAAACACGACAGCGGGGTGCATATTCTGGCTCGGCCCAATCATTTTGCGCAGGCCGATATGATCACGGCGGCGCATTGCGCGGGCATTCTGAATGCATTGATTCGAATGTACGAATACGTGATCGTCGATGGTCCGAATCGCTTCGATATGGGTGGGAAAGTGGTGCTGGACGTCACGGATCAATGTTTGCTGGTGATTCAATTGCTGGTGACAAGCGTGCGTAACGTGCACCGCATCGTCGAAGCCATGCGCGAAAGCGGATACAACATGGATCGCGTCAAGGTGATCTGCAATCGCACCGGAAAGGATTCCGGGTTGATCAGTACGGAATACGTCGAAGAAACGCTCAATCAAAAAGTGTTTCATACCCTGCCGGACGAATGGTCCGCCGTGAGCAATGCCATCAATATGGGTGTACCGCTCAAGCAGGAACACGGCAAGAGCCGGATTCGATTGGCGATTCGCGAATTGGCGGAACGAATTCACCAGCCCGACAAAGCGGCCGAAAAGAAGGATTCCGCCCCCAAGGCAGCGGTATCGCTGTGGAGCAAAATGCTTCGCAAAGGTTGACGGGGTTTCCTTTCACGGGGTTTGCGGGATCGGGGGATTGAAACCAGTATAGTTTGATGGATTTGCTCGCCGTCGGAGTGAGGCATAATTATGTCATTGTTTGGTGGAAAATCGCATGGTACGACCGGGGCCGCGCCGGGATCATCCTCCAAGGTATCCACCCCCTCGCCGCCCAACTCGTCGGGAACCGCCAAGTCGGAATCAAAAACGGCGCCCCGCGCCCTGGATGAAAAGCAGGAGCAGTACTACAAACTCAAATCGCGTTTGCATCGCAAACTCGTCGATCAACTCGACATCACCAAGGTCAGCAGCGGGGACGCCGATTTGCGCAAGGAAGTCCGTGAATTGGTCGTCGGACTGGTGGATCAGGAAAACGCCCTGCTGAATTTCAACGAAAAACAGCGACTGATCGAAGAGGTTCTCGATGAGACGTTCGGGTTGGGTCCGCTGGAAACGCTGCTCTCCGATCCGCTGATCAGCGACATTTTGATCAACGGCCCCAAGACGTGTTACATCGAGCGCAAGGGGCGACTGGAACTGACCAACGTCCAGTTTCGGGACAACCAGCACTTGCTTCACATCATCGACAAAATCGTCAGCGCCGTGGGCCGCCGCTGCGACGAGACGTGCCCGCTGGTCGATGCACGACTTCGAGACGGAAGCCGGTTCAACGCCGTGATCCCGCCGCTGGCAATCGACGGGCCGTCGGTCTCGATTCGCCGGTTCGGGCGTGATCCGATCACGTGGGATAATTACGTGAGTTTTGGTTCCGTCGTTCCGCAGATGGTGGAGTTTCTTCACTGGTGCGTTGAAGCGGCGCTCAACATATTGATCGTGGGTGGAACCGGATCCGGTAAGACCACTCTGCTGAACAACTTGTCGTCGTTCATTCCCGTAGAGGAGCGAATCGTCACGATCGAAGATGCCGCCGAACTCAGCTTGCGACAGCCTCACGTCGTTCGGCTGGAAACACGACCCGCCAATATCGAAGGCAAGGGCCAGATCACGATCCGCGAGTTGTTGATCAATGCGTTGCGAATGAGACCGGACCGGATTGTCGTCGGCGAATGCCGGGGACCGGAAACGCTCGACATGTTGCAGGCGATGAATACCGGTCATGACGGATCGCTCACCACGGTTCATGCCAACAGTACCCGCGACGCGGTTCAGCGAGTGGAGACGATGGTGATGATGTCGGGGTTTGAATTGCCGGTCAAGGCGATTCGGCAGCAGTTTGCGTCGGCGATTCATCTGATCGTTCAGGCGCAGCGACTGACCGGTGGACCGCGAAAAGTCACGACGGTCACCGAGGTTCAGGGGATGGAGGGTGACGTGATCACAATGCAGGATATTTTCCGGTTTGAACAACTGGGGATCGACGAAAAGGGCAGGGCGTTCGGGCAGTTTGTGGCGACGGGAATTCGGCCGACGTTTCTCGAGCGGCTTAAATCCGCCGGATGTCAGGTGGATCCATCGATTTTTGAGCGTCAGGTGTTCCCGATCGTCAATCGGGACTGATTCAGGAAAAAGATCGTCGGACGGTGGAAGCGAGCGGGTACGGGAGTCCTCTCATGGTGATGCTGGCATTTGGGTCATCGGAATTGTCGCTGTATTTGATGCCCGTAGTGGCGGTGATGTTGGTGGTGTACGGGATCTCGCAGGTGATTTCCGACACCAAACGAAGCGACAAGGTCAAAATCATGGCCCGACTTTCCAATCGGTCCACGACCAGGCCGGAAGATCGCGAAAAACGGATCCGCGAATCATTGCTGCGGCATCAGAATCAGGAAGACGAACACGCCATTTTGCAGATGATCGGGCAACTCAAGCTGGTTCCCAAGATTCAGAACCTGCTGGATCAGGCGAACGTGGAGTGTTCGGCCTCGAAATTTCTGGCGTGGATGATGGGAGCGTCGCTGGGGAGCATCGTGATTTTGCTGATCGCGGGATTCAGTCCGCTGACGGCGCTCGTGGTCGGGGTGGTCGTGTTTTTCCTGCCACTGTTGTATCTGAAACGCAGACGGAACCGACGGATTGCGAAACTGGTTAACCAGTTGCCGGACGTGTTTGAAATGATGGGTCAGGCGCTTCGGGCGGGGCAGTCGATGGTGGGGGCGATTCAACTGGTGTCCGAACAGTTGCCCGACCCGATCGGGACGGAATTTTGCCGCGTGTTTCAGGAACAGAATCTGGGACTTCGCCTCGAAGACGCGCTGCTCAATTTTGCGAATCGTTGCGATCAGATGGATATCCGGTTTTTCGTTACCGCCGTGTTGATTCAGCGCCAGACGGGTGGGGATTTGGCGGAGATTCTGGACAAGATCAGCACGATCATCCGGGGCCGGGTGGAACTGATGGGTCAGGTGAAGGCGCTGACGGCTGAAGGTCGGATGTCCGGATGGGTGTTGTTGGCTTTGCCGGTGCTGTGCTATATGGCTTCGCTGGTGCTGAATCCGAAATATGCGATGCGTCTGATTGTCGAACCCTATGGTCGAATGATGTTGATTGGCGCCGGCGTCATGCAGTTGATGGGTTTGGCGATGATCAAGAAAATCGTCAACATCAAGGTTTGAGTCTTGTCGAGGAGTGCGGTTTATGAATTCGTTGTTGATAATAGGCGTGTTGATCGTCCTCAGCGCGGGGCTGATCATTTATGCCCTTTGGCCGAACAAAGGAACCGAAGAGGACGTTCTCAAGCGGCGTCTTCGTGGGCAGCGGGGCGTGGACGAGATAGCCCAGATCAACAAGAAAGCGAAAGAATCCGCGGCGCAGAAAATGTTCGAGCGGATGGCGCCCATTGCGATGAAACCCGTCATGCCCACCAATGCGAACGAATTGTCGATGTTGCGGATCAAACTGAACAACGCGGGATTTCGGCGAGAAAACGCCCCGATGTTGTTTTTGGCGAGCAAGACGGTTTTGGGGATGGCGGCAGCGGGGTTGGGTTTGTTGTGGGCAATGATGTCTGGAAAGAATATGAGCCAGATGATGACGTGGCTTGTGATGGCGGGCGGCGTTGCGTTTTTGCTGCCGAATTTCTGGTTATCTCAGGCCATCACGAAACGGGCCCAGCGGGTTCAACGAGGTTTGGCGGACGCCATGGATTTGATGGTGATTGCCGTCGAGTCGGGATTGGCGCTGGATGCCGCCCTTCAGCGCGTGGCGGAGGAAATGGCCAACGTGCATCCCGATTTGTCAGAGGAGTTGGCGATTGTGACGTATGAAGGCCAGATGGGAATTCCCCGTAGCGAGGCGCTCAACAATCTTGCGGCTCGGACGGGCGTTGCAGAGGTCAAATCACTTGTGGGCGTGATCACTCAGGCCGAACGATTTGGGACCAGTATCGCCAAAGCCCTGCGAAATCAGGCTAATGCCATGAGGCTTAAACGTCGCCAAAAAGCGGAAGAAAAAGCCCAGCAAACCGCTGTTAAACTCTTGTTGCCCTTGATATTTTTCATTTTCCCCGCCTTGTTCGTCGTTTTGGTCGGACCAGCTGCAATGGATATGATCGAAGCGTTCAAGAGAATGTCGCTGTAATCGCCGAAGCCATTGTCCACCAAGCGACTATGTTCAGCGATAATATTGCGCGGGTGTGATTGACCATACGATGATTTTCCATTCAAAGTTCGTTCAATTGTAAAGCCAAGATAGTTCGATAGATAAGACAATGGGACGTGGTGAGTTCCGTTTGATTGTGACCGTGCGTCCAGTGGTCGTGGATTTGTCAGATGAAGGAGTGATTCGAATGAAATCAACAGGATTATCGCTTCTGTTTTTGAGTTTCGGGTTGTCGGTCCTGATGGGTTGTGCCGCGCAGGAAAAAAAAGACGACGTTACTCCATTGCGAGCGCAGTCGATGTCCGAGATGCGACTCGAACTGAGCATGACGCATCAAGCCATGACCGACAGCGCCTTGATGCATGACATGAGTTTGGCGGACATTCATTTTGTTCCCCACACGTCCCATCTGAATCTGCTCGGAATGCGACGTTTGGATCGTTACGTCGATTTGCTGAATGAATACGGTGGGACGCTTTATCTGGAAAGCGTCGATACCCGCGAGGAATCTTTGTCACAACGACGCGAGCAGGTTGTGGCCTATCTGGACGATGTAGGAGTTGAGAACGATCGAATCACGGTAGCGAGCGGTGTTTCGGCGGGGAGTGGGATGTCCGCGACGGAAGCGATTGAAGTCAAGAAGCAGGCCTACAAACCCAAGACAGCCGAAACGCTTACGACGCTGACGGGCGGCGGTACTGGTGGCGCCATGGGCGGAACGAAATAAAACCTTTCCCAAATTCCATTCAGGGGAAGAAGATGAAATCGATTTACTTTTGGGCGGTGGGGATTGCGATGTGCGCGGTCGCGCTGGGGTACGGATGTTCTTCGTCGAAAGACAAAACCCCGGGACAAAACGCGATGGTTCAGGACTGGTCGCACGCTCAACCGGGCGGGGAAGACCATCCATTGCCCTCCGACCCGGAACCGGCAATCGAGCCGTTCACCCATTTTGCGGCGGGCCAACTTTTTGAGAAGTACGGAAATTTTGCCCAAGCCATTCATCAATATCAAATGGCGATTGGGTTGAATCCCTCGTTTACGGCGGCCAGGAATCGTCTGGGTTTGTGTTATTTGAAAACCGGTCTGTCGTCAGAAGCCGAAGCGCAGTTTCGGGAAGCGGTTCGACTCACGCCGGATATGGCGTCGATTCGAAATAACATGGCTTTTTGCCTCATGGTTCAGAAACGCTGGTCGGAGGCGGAGCGCGAACTGCGACCGGTGGTGCAGGCTCATCCCCAATACGAACGAGCGATGGTCAATCTGGGCATCGTAACCGCACAGCAGGGAAAATACGACGAGGCGCTGCGGTATTTTACAGGCGTACTGGGCGAACCGCGTGCGCAATACAACATGGGTCTGATTTACAAGTCGCAAGCTCGTTCCGCCGACGCCGTTCGTGCGTTTGAGCGTTCAATTTTGCTGGAACCACGTCTCGTCTGTTCACGATTCCAACTGGAATCCATGCAGAAACTTAACGCTCATGTTTCGGCTGGATCATCGCCTGTTGCCGCAATGATTGAGCCATCGACGGATGTTGCTGAATCGTTGCCGGTGGAATCGGCGGGCGTCGATACGGGAATCGATGATGCAGTACCTGTGGCCCTGACGGGATTACCGGCGGAGGACTTGACCGTCCGATGTCCTCTGGACGTTGAACACGAACCTTGTGAGGTGGAGATTTTTGAAAGCAACTGGGCTGACGCACTGCAAAGAACTTTGCCGTGCACAGGCGATGAATTGGTCGAGCAGTGGTTCGATGCTCCACGTCCCCACGACTCTATTCGTAAAGAGATGGCAGATGGAAATACTGCGGTGGATGCACGAATACTGCAGGAGTGGAATACACTGTTGGGGCGCGAGTGGATGGAACTTTGGCGGGGGTGGCTGGATCAAAGGGTATGGGCGCAGAAAATCGTTACCGCGACGGAACTGCGGGTCATGTTGGATCGTGTGCAGCACGACCTTCGAGCCTTTTGGGAACGATATCGGCAACAGATGGCCCAAATGCAGACGAGACCGGATGTCCCGACGATGAGGGAAACGGAGATCGGAATTCAGGACGTGGTGATGGATCGTGCGTGGCTCGATAGGATGACGGGCAGCGTGCGCGACCTGCATCTCAATGACATGGAACGCTACGAAACACTTCCCCAGGGTTCGTATCTGACATCACGGGCTGATCGCCGCAATAACGATTGATCATTTCTGACTTTCCCAGGATCAAAATATCTTTGCGCAAATTTCACTCGTGGAGTACG
>CAIVHJ010000331.1 GCA_903905665.1 uncultured Phycisphaerales bacterium | reverse complement strand
GTCGCTTCCCAGTATCCCTCCGAAAAAGTTTCGGCTCCTTTCAATTTTCTTTCGATCATGTCGGGTTTAGTTTCATGTCTGTCGAATTTAAAAATCTGACTGACGGAGGGAGATATGAAACGTACCGCAGAAGGATCGGGCAAAGTTAAGAACGCATTCTCTTTTCAAGTCGAAATGGTCGCGATCTTCATGCTATTTATTTTTACCTGGGACCAGATCGTCCTCGCGGACGGGATCTTGCCGCAGAATCTCACCCAGTCTCCGGAACTTCCCGTCGTGGATGCGACCCTTGCCTCAACCCCACCCGCGATGACGCTTCAGGAGGCGGCGCCTTCCACCACTCAAGAATTTCTATCCCAAAATAATTCGCCGCTCAGCGCGCCGACTCCCGCGCCGTTGCTATCGCCCGATCCGCCCAAGATCCTTCAGATACCGAATCCCATGAATGGCTGGAAGATGAAGTTCACGAGTCAGGCCGGTGTCAATTATGAAATCCAGGTCTCCACCAACCTGAGGACGTGGGAGACCCTCACGGTGCTGAAAGCCAGTTCTGCGGAAACTACCTGGACCGATCCTTCGGTGAATCCGGGGGGGATGCGCTTCTATAGACTTGGGATCAGCGATGTCGTCGCCCCAGCGGTAGTTGTGGGCTCTGCTGCGAAGCACGTGACGAACGCCCCTTCATTCACGATCCATTACACCTCCGACGGCATCGCGAAGGCGAAGACCTTCCAGAATCTGACAGAGGGTGCGAACACGCTTACGATCACAGAGACAAATCTTCTAGGCGACCAGACCATTGTGAATTGGAATGTAACGGTGGACACGATCTCTCCAGTCGTGAAACTTGTGTCTCCATTGTCCGTGACCACCTCAAATTATCAGCTGATCTACAATGTGGACGGTGAAATTCGAACGGAAGATCTTGTGCTCGTCTCCGGTGCGAATGACATTACCCGCACAGTTCGCGATCTGGCGGGGAATGAAACAACGGTTGTATTTCAAGTGACGCTCACCGAACCCTTCCCGAAGATCGTCGTGACTTCACCGAATCGCGTGACCTCCGCGAATTACAACCTTGTTTATCAGGTGAATGGCGCTCAGAAAAAAATTCCTTACACGTTGCATGAAGGTGCGAATTTATTGAGCGTCGAGGAGACGAGCGGTTCCAGCAAAACAGTAGCGCATTTCCTGGTGATCTTGAACGCGCTTCCAGGTCCCACGCTGCCCTCGGACAGTTTTCATTTGGATTTTGATCTGAGCGGAGAAGCGGCAACGCTTCTTTCTCCGACGTTCAGTGCTTCCGGCACGCTTGAATCGGGATGGCTCCGCGCCGGAGCAGGGGACTACTACCGGTTATCAAACGGTGTTCTGGCGGAAGAAGTCAAAGCCGATGGATCCCGTCTTTTCTATGACGCCCAGGGGAGGATCCATTCGAAGGTTACTTCTGACCTTGATGTCACTTCTTTTACTTACGAAGTGAATGCTGCGGGCGAGGTTGTTAGAACGATCGCCAGAGAAGGAGCCTCTGAGATTGTTTTGGGCCCCTCGGGAAATATGGTGGGATATCATCATCCGAATGGCGCGGAATTTTTTTTCTTAGAGGGGAAGTTAGCGCGCATCGAACAAAATGGCGTGACATACCAGTATTCGATATCCGTAAACCCAGAAGGTTTTGAATGTCAGATCGTTTCGCCTTCTCTTCCTGCAGATTCGAACTTTCCTCAAAGTCTCCTTTATGATCCTGAGAACCGAATGATTCGCATGACGAACCCGGACGGGACTCTTTTTTACTTTGATCCTTCAGGCGGTGTTAGTCGCGTCATGGACCCATCGGGCCATGAAACTACTTATGCCCCGGAAATGGATCCGAGCGGTTTGATCCATGGGATGACAGTGACAAGGCAGGGATTGATTCGGCGCTATGATTCTCAGGGCGCTCTTAAAGAACTGACGGACTCGAGCGGGACCGTGTTTGGGATTCAGAATAGCCAGGTAGTTTCCATCCGTTATCAAGACGGCACTTTTTATGATCAGCTGACCTATGACAGCGCGGGCGTTTTGCAGAATGCGCAAGTTCACATGCCCGATGGCAGAACGCTTTTTTTTAGCTTACAACATTTGATCAAGATGGCGCTCCCGGATCAAACCGTCATCGAATTTCAAAACGATAAACCTTCGTTCGCGAAAATGACGGATGGGCGCGTCTATCAGTATTTTGAGGCGTCGGGCGCCGATCCCCAGGGATTCTCCAAGAGCCAATTGATCGAATTCCGCAACCAGGCTGGGAACCGTGTTCTGTTGACGGCGGGGCTAGTCACGGGCATCGAAGAAGTGCAGGGTGAAGAGCGCATCGTGACAACGTATGCTTACGATGATCAAAAGCGCATTTCCGAAGCCGTGATAAAACGCAATGGGGTGGTGACCGGTCGATTCGTTTATCAGTATGGAACGGGCGAAACACAAGTCACCAACCAATTAGGTTCTATCCGGTATTACGATAGCCATGGGAAATTAACGACGCTGACGATGGCTCAAGGCGGGGAATATCGTTTTAGTTCTCTAATCGATGCCCAGGGAAATAGCCGGGTGCTTCAAACCCTGGTTCGGATCGTAAACCCGCTGAGCGGGACGGTGGATTATACCGAGGGGCAACCCTCCGCGATCAAGCGCCCCGATAACATAGAGGTCGCGGATATTGTTTTAGGTCCCGGCAGTGATTTTTCAGCAACGGTCCGTTACCCCAGTGGGGCGACCGGGATCATTCAAAACGGTCAATTGACGCAGATCTCAGAAACGAACGGCACCGTAAAACTTTATACAGGGGGATTGCTCCAGAGAGTCACCACGTCTTCGCTTCTTGTCACGACTTTAAGTTACGCTAAAGATTCCTCTGGGAATGTGGTGTCTGTGACGGTGCAGGACACATTAGGTTCAAGAACCTATACCGCGGCGGGCGTGCTGGCCTCCGCGACGAAACCGGACGGCACACAAATCACTTATGACGCGTCAGGTGTTCTTCAAAGGATCTATACCCCCGCGAAGGAAGAACTCCTTTATTCCAACGGTTCCTTGAACCGGATCAACTTCCTG
>CAIVHJ010000330.1 GCA_903905665.1 uncultured Phycisphaerales bacterium | reverse complement strand
CTCCATCAATCGACGCTTTCGCTTTCGGGGTAACGTCCAAAATTTCTACCGCTTGCAAAAGCTCTACTCGATCCACCGGGCATGGGAATTTACAAGCACTTGGATTGGACGTTCCTTCCATCGCCAACTGGCTAAGTGACGCCGCGCCAGCCCAGTACCAGATACGCCGAGCATTGGCCAAAACAACTTCTTGCCCCTTGCGCGAAACCAAGTCCCCCATGAACACGCCCGCCGAATACGTCCTCACGATAACCGTCTTTTTGTTTTTCATTCGATCTCCTTTTCAATTTTCTGTCAATCACAACGCCCCATCACCCGAAAAAGTAAAGAGCGTCTCTACTCACGGCCCGCCGCCTTGCGCCAGGCTTCTTTGATCGTTTCCGGAACTTCGTCATAGTTAGCGTAAGAAGCTACAGCTTCCGCCGCTTCTAGACGGGCGAGGAGAGCTTTCTGTGCATCTAACCGCATAGAGGCCGAGAATCGTATCGCTTCTTCCTCTGCTTCTTTTATGTCCTTCTTCAACCGCTTAAGATCCTCGTCGGTGAACACGCTCATTGGACCTCCATTTTGAGGATGCGGTCGGCTACATCAAGACAATAAACCATACCGTCATTTTCAGAACCTTTCATAGGCCCCATCGACACCGCAATCCCCGCCGCTTTCTCTATCGCCGCCTTGAACCCGGAGGCGTAGGCTTGCTCCTCATTCTCAAAACCTTTCTGAACATCCATCCCAACCGCTACGCTTTTATGATGATTTTCCTCGGCGTCTCCCACGGCTTCCCGCTCCGCTTCCTCGATCTGGGTGACGATGTAATTTACTTGCAATGGAGTTAGCTGTGCACGTGGGAATAATCCCTCTTTTATCTTCTCCCCTCTCTGTTTTGGAGTCATGGTTCCTCCTCTCGAAATTATGGGCGGCGGCCAGATTTCTCTCAAGATGGAGGCTTTCACTCCGCACCGCCCGAAAATTAAGACCCTCTCAGGTTGCGAACCTTTCGGGCAGTGTCTCCGGTTAATCCATGGTTCCCCGGAGCCCGCACCGCGCTCAACAGAGGGTCAAATTAAACTGCCCTTGGTCCCGCCACGCCTGGATGATCGCCCGAATTGTAGGCTTGGACAAGGGCAAAATAGCCATAGTCAGACCTCTAGTCCGGATATCTCTTTAAACTTCTTCTTGTCGAAATTCTTGAGTTTCTTAACCGCATCAATAAACGATTCCGGACACGCTTTGAACGCCTCTTTGTAGTCAATGGTTTTCAGATAGCCGCTGCATGTCTTGAATGACGGATGGTCCTTTTTCTCTTGATCGCTCATGTCGGATTCACTGACCCACCGATTAATAAAAAACCACGACCAATCGAGAGCGTCTATCTTTTCATATTGTTCTTTCGTGCAGGGTTTGTCAAACAGCATCCATTGGCGTTTTGTGCAGAAGGAATTTAGAATCCCGTTGCCCGAGTTCCCGTAGCCCGAGTTCCAGTTGCCCGAGTTCCCGCTGCCCGAGTTACAGTTGCCCGAGTTCCAGTCGCCCGAGTTCCCGCCGCCCGAGTTCCAGTCGCCCGAGTTCCCGTAGCCCGAGTTCCTGTCGCCCGAGTTCCCGCAGCCCGAGTTCCGGTTGCCCGAGTTCCAGTCGCCCGAGTTCCCGCTGCCCGAGTTACAGTTGCCCGAGTTACAGTTGCCCGAGTTCCCGTTGCCCGAGTTCCAGTAGCCCGAGTTCCCGCCGCCCGAGTTCCAGTCGCCCGAGTTCCCGTAGCCCGAGTTCCGGTTGTACAGATTCCTCAAATAACCGATACCTTTCCCGACAAAAAAACCGTCTAATTTTTTCTGAACCTCCACCGAATCGTCAGCATGAATAGCCCCATCGATCGTCAGCGTTTTCGTTTCCGGTTCATACTCCCACTTATTCCAGACATCTTCGTCTTTGCCTTTAATCCCGAGCGAGTGCAGGATGCTGGTGTGACTGTTAAAATCGTACCCTTCAGGATTGCCGGAGGACATGATCCTCACGATATCTTCCAATTTAAAAAACTCAACACGGCCTTTTCCGTCACTGACGGCGCTGAAAAACTTACACATAGTCGTCTCTCCTTTTCATTCGTCGATAAGTCGTCACGCCCAACCCATCAGTTGAGCGATCACCTGCTCTCGAACAGCCTTAAATATGGAGTCGCGATCTTCATTTTTAAAGGAATACACTTGCCAATTTCCATACCTTGACGCAGATTCTAGAATCTCAATCATCACGCCCACCCTTTCAACCGCGCTATGATCGCTTGCCAGATGCAAAAGTCCAGGCGATCGGTGCGTTCTTCCAAATGATCAAATTCCCAGTCGCACACTTTAATGAACCACTCAAAGTCGGTCATGGGTCAATTACAACGCCCCCTCACCCACTCCAAAAAGAACGCCAAGGGGAGGAGGACTGGGAGTAAAAGGATCGCTAGTATATTTGCAACCATCTTCCACCACTTCATAACGGCAGTTCTTCTCTGGCGGCAACGTCATCGGATTCTTGTCCCACGGGCTCCGCTGTCGTCGCAACAACATCACGTAATCTGGATGATGTAGTCTCTGCGGGTTTAACAGGCGCCGGCGGGACTGGCTCTAGAGGTTCGTCATTTTCACGGATGATGTCGTCCACGTCTGTACTGGAAGGAACGCGGTATTTCAAGAGGCGCCGAATCGCGCTTTTCCTCATCATCTCCGTGCGGAAGGGGCCGGACCACGGGCCGCCTTTTTGCTTGGACATCTTCTCGATGGCGGCGATGTCATCCATACTGAGTTCTTCAAAGAACACACCGTCGTCTTTTGTTTGGCAGAAAGCATAGACTAAAAGAACCTCTCCGCGGTCGCCACGAGCCGGGACATGTTTGAAATGCTCGCCCGACTCGTCGATCCAATGTTCGTAAGCGTCGTTCTTGTAGACGATTTGGGCGTTGATTGTTTTGATTTCACCGGAGTTCCTCGCTTTCTTACAAATACCTTGGATCATCGGCATATATGTCGCCGTCTGCCCGAACGGAACAATCGCCGCTTCCCGTCCATCTGGCAAGAGGCCATCGGCAGCGCATTTATGAAAGGCCGCATATAGACTCTGGCGATCAAGAGATGCGAGTCCAGGGTTCTGCCTGATTGCGGTTTGGGCGACTCGAATAAACTTCTGCGACGGTATCTGGGGCGGTAGACTCATCTTAAACGTCGGCTCGGCTTGTGTTAAGGCAAGGCACACTTCGTCTTGGGCGGTGATTTTCTTGGATTCAGGCATTGGGTTTCTCCTTTTTGAAATTGACTTTAAAGTTCCTATATCCCGGCCTGTCATAGTCCATGTGGCAAGGGCCTATCAGCCCCGCCGAGATCGTGAACGTCTCTCCTACCACTTTCTCCGCGGCGCCAACGATGGTCAGGATTTCAGCTTTGGAGGCGTCCTTTTTTTCTTTGGCTTGCTTCTCTTCCTGGCCGGCTTGCTTGTAAGCGAAGGCGAGTTTGGACACGCGATCGTCTGCGTTAAAGACCTTGCCTGGTTCCGCAAAAGAATAGAGCTTGGCAATGAAATCCGCATCCCGTCCAAAGTCTGGTTGTGGTTCTCTATGATCTCTGACCGAATCCCAAAACTGTCGTATTCTTTTTTGGATGGACTGAATAACCACGCGATCAGGTTCACGACGGATGAGGACGACACGATTTCCTCCTATAAGGGCGCCGATAAATGCGACCTTTAATCCCGACAATGCCAACTGTTGCTGAACCTGTAGCTCGATATGTGGCGGAGCTTCTACATTATCGCCGTCAACGATCCATCCGTCGCGGAAAGCTAATGAGTCTACGTTTTTGATTTCGAGCAACCATTCTTCCCCATGCGACTTGCACTCAAAATCGAAACTGGCTCCGGCGCGTAAATCGGTGTCACGTAAATACTCCGTTTTCTTTCGGATAGCCCATTTATAATCCTCTGCGATCCCCTCGGCTATCGAGTCCTGCAACCTCGTCCCCCACTTCATGCGCTCGTTGACCTCAAATTCCACGTCCAAGTTATCGTGTTTTCGATGCCATAACTCGTAGGCCGTAATATAAGGAGAGATACCAAACAGGGCCGCGACCTCGGTTGAGGTCACATCCTGCTTGCGGAGAGACAGCCAATGCGCCTCGTCTTTGGGTTGGATGGTTTCGATCATGGGGCGATCTTAGGAAATCTGTTATACGTTTGTCAAGCCTTAATCTTACCGTCGTGGTCAATAATAATGCCCGACGGAAGTACCATGTTCCTTATATATTCGGAAAGGCGCTGGCTTCTCTCGGCGGCCTCTCTCTCAATATATCGGCGCTCGGCGGGTTTGACCCGGAAGGCGATTAGTTCATCTCGGTTCTTTGGTTTCATAAGTTCTCCTTGCGCGATAATCTAACAAATAGTTGACACGCTTGCAAGAGAAAAGTAATATGGGCGGGTGTCCATCCAACTCCGTCCTTACCAAACCGACGCGATAAACCAAATGCGGTCACTCATGGCCCAGGGATGTAAGTCGATCTTGTATACCGCTCCGACCGGGAGCGGCAAGACTTTATTGACCGCTCACATGCTCCACACCGCCGCCAGTAAGGGGATGCGGTGCCTGTTCGTTGTCCATCGCCGGGAACTCATCAAACAGTCAGCACAAGCATTCGATTTGGAGGGAATAAAATATGGAATCATCAGCGCAGGATTCTCCGAAGATAGAAGCCATTGGGTGCAACTCGCATCTGTGCAGACACTTGCACGGCGTCTTGCACGGGTTTCTGAACCCCGCCTCATTGTCTGGGATGAAGCTCACCACCTCGCGGCATCTAGTTGGTCCGACATCTTTGCCAGGTATGGAACTTCATATCATATTGGAATTACTGCCACCCCTGAAAGACTTGACGGTAAAGGACTCGGGACATATTTCAGTAACTTAATCGTTGGGCCTACCGTCCAAACCCTGACCAAGCAAGGCTACCTCTCTCCTTATAAGCTATATGCTCCATCGAACGTCGACCTAACAGGAATACATACAAGGATGGGTGATTATGAAAAACGAGAAATCAATTCTGTCGTCGATAGGCCGAGTATCACCGGTAACGCTATTGAGCATTACAAGAGACTCTGTGAAGGGCGACGTGCTGTTGTTTTCTGTGCCTCCATACAGCATTCCAAGCATGTCGTGGAGCAATTCAACGCCGCCGGTATCCCCGCTGCCCACGTTGACGGAGAAACGCCAGAGGATGAGCGCGACCGGGCTATTGAGAATTTTAAGAAAGGAAATATACAAGTCTTATCGAACGTCGAAATTTTTGGCGAAGGATTTGATGTTCCTGCAATCGAAGCTGCAATCCTGCTGCGCCCAACCCAATCCCTTGGATATTTTATGCAACAGGTCGGTCGAGCGTTGCGACCTTTTGAAGGAAAGAATCAGGCTATCATACTCGATCACGTTGGCAATTGGAGTCGCCACGGACTCCCCGACGATGACCGCGAATGGAGCCTTGAAGGACGACCTCAAAGGGCTCGGGGAGAGGGAGGGGCTGGAGTCTCCGTTAGAATATGCCCCAAATGTTTCGCCGCCATGCCGTCCGGCCTCTCGGTCTGTAAGTATTGCGGCGAAGTCTTCCCGGTCAAACCGCGTGAAATCATTGAGAAAGACGGTCAACTCTTGGAGATCCAAGCGGAGATAGCCCGTAAGATGGTACGACGGCAGCAGGGAATGGCCCAATCGATGCAAGAACTCTTCGAGATTGGGCGGGCGCGTGGATACAAGAATCCAAGGGCCTGGGCGTATTTTGTGTTCAAAGGACGACAACAGAAGCGCAACCGAGGTATTGCCGTTTGACCGAAGCCGATCTCATGCGACAGATCCAACTCGAAGCCTCTCGCCACGGCCACAGGCTATGGAGAAATAACGTGGGTTTTTGCAACGATCCGAAGCTCCGATTCGGCCTTTGCCCTGGATCCGCTGACCTGATTGGACTTACCAAGACTGGCCGTTTTCTGGCGGTCGAGGTTAAGGCGCCCCGCGGGCGCGCAACCAAGGGTCAAGAATCGTTTATAGAAACCGTTCGCCGGCTAGGTGGTATCGGAATAATCGCTAAATCAATAGAGGATTTCAATGACGGAATCAAACCTTAATAAACCCCTTATCATCTGCGAAGCCGCCGCGGTCAAAGCAGCCGAAGAGGTGGCGACCGGGTACGCTGTCGCCTGTATCCCGGCACTACGCAACGGAGCCCTTGATTCTAGCCAGTATGCTGGACGTAAGGTCATCTTATGGCCTGACGCCACTGAGGCGTCCAGGATGACATTTAGGGCCTTTGCGGAGCAAATAAACGATTTGTGCCTAGAAATAAAGATGATTATCCCAAATGGTAAGCCACACGGATGGAATATAACGGCGGCGGTATCTCGGGATGGGATGACATGGAAACAACTAGCGGAATGGGCCAAAGGGTGCATGATAACCTTTGCCAAAGGTGAGTTCCCCGCCGTCCCGGTCGAAGTCATCGAAGCCCCGGACGAGGTGCCGCCCGATGCCGATGCCCTATGGGACCAACTAGGTCTATCCCGTGGTCCGAAGGGGGGAACTCCCCCGGCCAACGTAGATAATGTGGTACGTGTCCTGGCGCATAGTGACGAATACAAAAACATCGTTTGGTACGATGAATTTTACCAGCGGTATTTCACCCAAGGGCCACGAAACCAAGGTGCCCGCGAGTGGCAGGACATAGACGATATCAACTTGACCGTCAAACTCCAAAGAACACTTGGCCTGACCCGCCTGACCGTTGCCAACGTATCAGATGCCGTCCGATGCCGCGGTCATCAATGCCTTCGCAACGAGCCCCGTGAATGGATACGCAGTCTTAGATGGGATGGTACACAACGGATAGACAGTTTCTTTGCCGATTACTTTGGGTGTCAACAATCAGGGTATTCCGCTGCCGTATCTCGCAACTTTTGGTTAGGGATCGTTGCCCGCGTGTTTCAGCCTGGGTGCCAGGTAGATAACATGGTCATCCTTGAAGGTAAGCAGGGCATTTTCAAGTCCAAGGCTCTCGAAGCGATTGGCGGGAAGTGGTATATGGAAGCCTCCGAAGAGATCACATCAAAGGACTTTTTCGTAGCCCTGGCCGGCAAGCTCATCGTTGAAATAGCCGATCTCGATTCCTTCTCTCGCGCCGATACCACCAGAATCAAGAAGGTTATCACCTGCCGGACTGACCGTTACCGCCAACCCTACGCCCGCGCCACCCAGGACCACCCAAGGCAATCGATCTTTGTAGGCACTACCAATGAACAACACTATCTCCGAGACTCCACGGGTGCCCGTCGTTTTTGGCCGATCACGTGCGGCCATATCCAGCTCGACCGTTTACGGTTAGACCGGGAACAACTCTACGCTGAAGCACTCTCGCGGTATCTAACCAATGAGGATTGGTACAAGGTTCCCGAGGAAGCCACCACCCAGGAACAAGAGGACCGTAGGCAATTCGATGAATGGGAAAATCTCATTCAGGCATTTATCAAAGAATCATGTCAAACTGAAATCGCCATGACTGATATCGCGAGCGCGGTAGGGGTTGATAAAGCCCACCTCGATATCACTATTCAGAGGCGGATTGGGTCCATCCTCCGGCGATATGGCTGGAAATCAAAAGTCGTTAGGACGGGAGATTTTGTTAATCGGAAGTGGGTACCTCAATCGGTTTTGTTAGCAGATCAACTTCCTTTAATCTCGCCAACTCCACCAGAGCCCGTGACGGCTTAAATGCCCCCGATTGCCATCTATCAATTGTTTGCCGGCTGACCGTTAGCTTTCGGGCTGCTTCTGCGACCGATCCGCATTCGTTAATGAACTCTGCTAATGTTTTCATGCCGCCTCCTGTACGTAGATGGGATCGTGTATCTCGTCTAGCTCTCCAATGACTAAAACCGTGTTCCAATACATCCAAATGACACTACCAGGACGATTGCCAGTATTCATTTCAATTCCCCAATCTCGCCCAGAGGCATGTTTTTCCCTCTGACCGTATGTTTTTCTTATGTGTTCGCACCCGCGCCCGCGGGGGTTGCGGGGGAAAAAACGCCCGCCGGTTTTAGCTTTCCAGGTTCAAAGGTTCTGTCAACGTCCGTTTCCTTTGACGCAAGGTCGGCGCCGGTCCCGGAACCGTGTGTCCCATGGCGGGCCTGAAATCATCCCCCAGCCGTCATCCGGACCGGCCAGGGGTGCCGGCGCAAGGGGGAACCCTCGCCGGTTAAATATTGCATCCCGGTGATAGCTATTCGATGCGACCGTACCCGTTACACTCTGGGCACGTGCGTACTACGCCTCTTTCCGCGTCCCCCACATCTACCCAACCTAACCCACCGCATGATGGGCAAATCACCGTATCCATGCCAGTATCCCCGCAAGCGCTCCCCAAGCCAGGATACAGCCTATGCCTATAAGTACCCATGTCGTTACCGTCACCCAGTCTATGGGGTCATCCTGGCGCCGGTTCATCGGATACCATCTTTCTTCTAGCTCCAATTCCCGGCGCATGTCCTCTCTTTGATTAGGCGTCACGTGGTCCCCCCTTGTGGTCCTCATGCCAGGCTAAGAACATTAGCCCGGCAAGTGCTCCCCAAAATCCCGCCGCCTTCCACCCGACATAAATAACCGCCAACATTATATAGCCCATGATTTCCCCCCATGGATATGTTGGCGGATACCGTCTATCCCCTTCATTCGCTCGGCGGTCATTCGCAGCCGGCGCAATTCAAGCTCTTGTATCACCGCCCGATTGCCTAGTGTATGAAGCGCCTCACCGTATGCCGTCACGTGCCGGATGAGCTCCGGGCGTGTCATGGCGCGATAGTTATACATGGAGAATCCCCCGGATAGAGATTGACCGGATCTCGTGCCCATTTTCATACCATGTCAACAATTCTGTTTCGTAACCTTCACGATCTATGAAACACCGTTTTGTTTTCATGTCATTCCCCCTTATTTATTGTCTCCTGTTCGTGCGGATTGTGACACCTCGTAACGGAGGGGAGTCATCTCAGCGTAGATGTCAACCGGGGCCTGGACTTGTGGGGCCTGGACCAAGGCCAGGGACGGCTGGTCTGGGTAGTGTCCGGCGATGATCGCCTTGATCCGTTCGGAGTCAGTCTTAGCGTCGGTGTGGAGTGCGGCGAGCATTAAGAGCGTGTAGAGGGTCATGATAGTTTCCTTTCGGCTTGGGCTATGAGTCTACAGGTCATGCAAGGCCTACGCTTATGATCGTCCCATCCGGCGTGGGTATCCTGATCCTCTAGCTCTCGATGTTGACTTTGAAGTTGTGACAGCAGTTCCGGCGCGGCGGAGTGGAGGGGGCAATAGACGATTGATCCCTGTTCGCCTGGTTCTTTTCCCCATGGAATATCTGAGACGTAACAGCCACAAGATTCTCGCACAGTCATGGTCATTCCCCCTGGGGTGAGGCGGATTTTAAGTCCCGTATTTTTTGGGCTAGAATTACACCTCTAGCCTGAAAAAGTTCATCACAAAGTTTTGCGGCATCTTCTAATCCTTGATCGTAGCCGCTAGTTTTAACCCCTGTTCCGTAGTAATTTAAATTGTGCTCCGACACAGATTTACATTCGCATTGCATATAGCGGCTTGTGCATTTCATGGTTTTAGTGCCTCATATATCAAGCGTGAATTTTCTCCCATAGGATGAGTTTCGTAACAGACGAAACCATTTTTACAGGCTAGGCACGGAAGCTCTGGCCAGTTAAATACGCTCCTGCATCGGGCTAGTAGCGTGTCGTCTTTCTTGGCGCGTTCGATGATGATGCGCTTAACCTCTTGACCATCGAACATTTCGAAACAGTCGACAAAGGCCCGATATAAATGTTTCTGAGTTTTCAGCATCCGTATAGCTATCGTTGCCCGTTGTTTTGCCGTTGTTGCTCTTGTTGCCATACTCATATTACTTCCCCCCTTCGGCGGCGCGGAGAGCTTGCTCTGCATCAGCGATAACCTTATCCATGCCTGGAAATTCCCCGTTCTTTGTCGTCCAGCGTAATTCGCTGAGCAGGGCCTTGATCGTCTCCACCATCGGCGCGTAGGCGTTGACGCATTTGACGATGTGGGCGGCGTTCTTCTCGTCTATCCCCCTAAATCTTTCTGATGAGAGGTCGTAGTCTGTTTTTTCGACGATACAGAGAGTATCAAGGCCTTGGTTAATTTCGTAATACTCGTTAAGAGTAAACGGGGTATTTTTGAATTGCACTTTCAGCGTCGGCTTTTGGCTGGGCTGGGTGGGCATGGCGGTTACCTCCTCGATAACTTTTCCATTGACCTCCGGGGGGCGGGTGAGGGCTTGATCCCATTGCTCAATAACCCGTTGTACTTCCGCGCTGTCTCCGAAATTGTCCAGCGTGTCGCGCATGGCCTGTCCGGCGTACCGCAGTTCCGCGTTCTCCGCTTGGAGGGCGGCGTAGGCATTCAAGGCGTTGACTATGAGCATAACCTTGGCTTTAGCGCGGTCGTCGTTTCTGTCCCATACGGTGCAGATCGGATCAACTTGCGTCTCGGCCTTTGGTCCGATACTCCATTCGCTTGAGCCGTCGTAGGTATAGCCGTACTCCTCCGGAGTCGGCGTGCGCGTTGGTTGATTGGTCATGGCTTCCTTGGTCATGTTATGGTGCATAGAATTTTCTCCTTTGGCGCATCGGATACATGGATTTTTAGATTTCATGGCGTTGTCCCCTTGATTTTGGCTTGTGCGAAATCTATTTATTTTGAGTCTCTTATTATTTGCATTATTAGGTCGTCTATTTGTTTGACTATTGACGCTACGCCGTTTTGTTCTTCGGCTATATGGTTTCCAAGATATGCGCTTGTATTTCTAAGAATAACAAGCATTTCTTTTGCTTTAGAATGAAGTGGACAAAATACAATTTCCGTTTCTTCTCCACTTGCCCCTGGGACATACTCCCATGCGCATCCACAAGTTTGCATTAGATAATCCTCGCGATTCGCCTGTTTACTTCTCGTGGTTCAATCTCCCATTCGGCTTCTTCGTATCCAGGCAAAGCATTAATAGCTCTGCTTCGGATAGCTTCGATGTTTTTGGCGGCATCGGTTGTTTCGTAGTTATCAATTTCGCATGACTGGTAGTCATAGCAATTACAGGCTTTTATAACTTGGACGGGAGATAGAACGCGCTCGAAGTCTGGCGCATAGGCTCCTGGCATAGCAGGGGTGTTTTCTTCGTAGCGATGATTGACGCTCTCGAAGTTTGCTTTAACAAGTATCGCCATTAGTTCCTGTTCTTTTCCAGACATTCGTCTATCGAATACGCCATTGACGCACATTGAAACATCACGATGTGATCCGTAACGGATTAATTGACTGATGTGGTACTCGTTTACAATAAATGCGCTCATGGTCTTAGTCTCCCTTTGATTTAGTGGCCGCCGTTAGGCGACTCGATAGCAATCGCCGTTATTATCGACGTAGTACCCGCCGAATAGGCTTTCATCCTTAACGAACATCCACCCGTATTTTATGGCGCGGCTCTCGATTTCCTGCAAGGCGCGGCTATGACTTAATTGCGGGTGGATTGTTTTCCATACAAGAGAGCCGTCTAGTTTCTGGATTGCGTTCATGGTTTTAGCTCCTCGTGCCGCCGGGGGCGGCTGATTCCATTTTAATTCGGTGACAGATTGACCGTAACTCTAAGCATTCCTTGCGGTCACGCTCCGACAAATTGCGGAACCTTTCCATTCGATACATTCCATACTTCAAGTGCATCGTTGCGTAGATTACATTCGGAACTATTGTCTTTGTCATCGTCGTATCCTCCTGTGGGGTTGTGGGGGGCATTAGAATTTCCATTCCCGATTGAAATCTACTTTTGACAATTCGACTTTGTGTACTCTGCTACGGATTCCCTCGTTAGCGTCGAATCTGACAAGAGCGGTATTAGTTAGCGTGTTAATGCTTTCAATCCATGCACGGCCTTGATCGATAACGTAGGCGTGTACTCCGCCTTGCGGGTTGCGTTTCATTTTATTCCTCCGGGTTTCCGTCGGGGTGGTGGTGAGTGTGTCTTTCATACTCATATGTTAACACTTCATATGATAACAGTCAAGAAAAATCGTAGCATATGACAATATGAGCCTTTAGGCCCTGTAGGGTCTTTAGACCTAGCGTAACGTTACGTTGTTTCCTTATCAGATGAATACCGTGTAACACTAAAAACGCATAAAACATGCGATTTGCCTGGAGCTAGAATTACACACATCCATATTACTCTCTTTATATATATCTATATATTCCATTACTCTATAGAATAAATAAGTAACATAAGTAACATAAGTAGCACCGACGGAGTAATTTGTAACAGCTTTGTAACTTGTTGCATATGACTAGGTAACGGATACTAAACCATCAAAACAAAATTTTATGGGCCTAGAATCGAATCCTAGCGCGTGCCCATAGCTATGCCACCAATGCGCTGGCCAAAATCTTTCCCCTTGAATCCCACAATTCTAAATGCTAAATATGCTTTGCAATGGCGCCGGCAATCGCTGATAGACCCGCTGCGAAACGTAAATCTTACCCGGTCACTTTAGAACGAACTCCTTATCAAAAACAAGTATGGGTTAAATCTCTTATTGAATTAGGGGGGTCCCTGAATCAGGTCGCAAAACAATCTGGGCTGAGTGTCCCTACAGTCATAGCCATAAAACGGATGCTACCATCAAATTTGATTGACCTTGAGAGATGCAAAAAGACTGTAGTCGGAAACTTCTATGGTCTAGCCCGCGCCAGTCAAGAAAATATCACACTCGAGAAGCTCGAATCGTCCTCAGCGTATCAGCTTATGGGAATGGCATCGCTTGCCGTCCAGGCAGCGCGTGACATGGAAGGGCTCAACCGTCCCGTGTTCAACGTAGTTGATATCGCCATGAACATCGAGCGCCTTGTGTCTCAGTCACGCGAGCGCTTGAACGCAATCAACACTCAGTTAACTAGCACGGAAACGCCAACAGATCAACGTGGTGAGTTAACATGAAATATAATGTAGATTATCAGAAGAGCTCGACGGTAAACCACAAGCGCGTGACATTGGGCCTATGCCCTGCAGGGGTAGATCCCTGGCCTGGAACGGTGGCCGGTACGCGCGCGCTAGTCGAGAGGTACTACGCATTGAAGGGGGAGAGGGCTGCAGCTTCGACGCCGGAGGATGGGGGAGGGGGGGCACCCGGCACTATGGGGACTACTACCCCTACCCCCGTTAGGCCGAAAAAAACAAAAAGCCAATTTACATACGAGGTTGTCGCACCGGAGCATCTGCATTGAGAGCGATATGGCATCACGTGATAGTGGCGAGTGACGAATGGGATCACGTATTTGGGAGGCCGACGGACTGTTATTGTGAGCCGGAGGTAACGGATTTAGGGGATGGGCATCGGGTAGTAGCGCACCAGGATATGCGGGGAAAACCCAGGGAGGCGATACGGTATGGACAAGCGAACGGGTAAGGCGGATAAGGGGATCAAGAGGGACGAAGCGAAGGAGCAGGTAGACGGCGAGCGTATTGAGGCGTCAGAGGAGGCGTCTCATGCCGTGAACGCCGAGGGGAATCCTGGTAAATGTCCGACGTGTGGGAGGGACCGATGAAACGGGCAGCGCAGGTAGCGGCGATATTTTTATTTATAGGAGTTCCTTTGTACGGTTCCAACACGACGATGGAAGCGCCAATGACGGATGCGGCGGCGGCGGTAGGAGTGAGTGGCGCGACGATGACGTATACGTTAGACATGAGTTCGCGGGATGTCGACTACATCTCGGCGCAGGTTATTGTATCGTCGGACGCGTTATCGAACGTGACGTTTAATGACGGGAGAGCCTCGACGGCGACGATCACGATTGTAAACCCGGCGGTACTCTCGACGGCGGCGGCGACGGGGTATATTACGGTACTGACGACGCAGAGTTTAGGTGGGGTGGTGGCGAGCACGTCGATATTAATTTCGTCGAACGTGGCGGGGACAGTTTTAACGATCACGGGTCCGCCGTTTTACACGGGGAGTCCGTTTGTGATTGGGGGGAACGTCGCGCAGGGGTTTTCGTCCACGAGCACAGCGGCAAACTTGGGGGCACTTTTGGTGTCGACGGCGACATCGGGACAGCTTACGTCGACGGTATCGGGCGCGAGCGTAACGATCTCAGCGATCAGTTCGGGAACGATTCAGAACGCCTGGGCGATCACATCGTCAAGTAAGGCGGCGATTGGGTCAGCGACGTTTGCGAGCGGAGTCGCTCCGGCGACGGTAACGGTGGCGGGGGCGTATCTGCGGGCGGGATATGAGTGGCAGGTGGGAGCCGACACAACGACTACGGCGCAGAACATAATGAAAGCCATCAACCTGCTCATCGGGACCAACACGGCTGTCGGGATGCCCGTCATGGCGACCAACACGTACGCGGTTATTTATACGACGGCAGGGTTTACGGGGTCGGCTGGCAATACACTGTCTTTGGTGTCGAGTATTTCGTCCATCACAGTGTCAGCGGCCATGATGACCGGCGGCGCCGATAACGCGCAGCTCTGTATTAACGGGACGTGTCTAAAAGCCAATACGCATTGGTATCCGGTGACGAGTACCGGGAGCACCTGCACGTCGCTGTATCAGGCGATTAATTCATCGTTTACGGGGGTCGTGACATCGACTTGCGTGGCAACCACAGGCGTTATTTACGCGACATCGACGGCGGTGGGGTCAACGACAACGTATGTGGTGTATACGTCGACGCAGAACGGGATGACGATCAGCCCATATACGTCGTCTAGTAGCATCACGGGCGTAGCGACGGGATCGATGTACGGAGGCACCAACAGCTCGTTTACGTTGTCGGGTCAGACGATCGGGATCGCCAGTCACGGACTCCCTTTGGGGTTGGGAGTGTACCTTTCGACGGCGGCTGGGACAACGCCCTTGTATTATTCGACGGCAACGACCGGAGGGACGGCAGTTATGCTTGGTCAGGGAGTAACGTACTACGTCATCCCTATAACGGCCAACAGCATCCAATTGGCACTGACATCGACCATGGCAGTGGCGGGAGTCCCTATGACGTGGGTATCGTCTGCGACGAAGACCACAACGGACACCTATACGCTGACAGTCCCTGCTATCGCAGGATCTCCGGCGTTCGGATTCTGGTATGGAAACGATGGGACGAACTTCGTTCAGACGGGATCGACGTATACCGTCACCTCGTTCGTGTATCCGTCGTCCAGCACGTTTGTCGACTTCGGTAACTTGAACTGGCGGTTTTTACAGTTAAGGGTTGTACCACCGTCAGCGGGAGCGGCGTCGATCAAAGCCATCATGCACGGGGAGAGGAGATAATATGGAAAAAGATAAAAAGCAGGGGTCCCCATTTATTGAGGGCCGAGGCCGCGGGTTTAATATCCCCGAACGAAAAGAGTACCCGGCATCGAACACCGAGAGAACCAAGGCGATCGAGATTGATCTGGCGAAACTAAACCAGCCGGGAGTGGGGCCTGTTAATTATGCTCCCGCCAAAGGGACGGACTTTGATCAGAAGATGCGTAAGGGTGGGTCGGATGGAGACGAGGATGGGGACAGCCAGGTTTATTAATGGCGCCCGCACTCGCAACGAAACCCGACCGCTCGCTCATGCGGTCAACGGGTCGCCCGCGTAAACTTAAAACCCGAGAGGATCTTTTAAGAGCAGCGGAAACGGAACGCGAGTATATCGCCGCCCGCTTAGAAGAGCTCCGTCAAATCAGACAGGCGGAGCCGTTTTATTTCTATCAGCCCACCAACAGTACGGTGACGCCGGCCATGCGTGTGTTCCTCGAAGAGTTCCTTAAACCCGAAGATATCCCCGCCCACCTTGACTCCGCGATTGACGTTCACTCCTGCACGGCGAACATCATCGGAGTCGCGGGAGGAAACCAGAGTTCTAAGACGGTTTCGACGACCATCGAGGACTTGATTAAAGCGTGTCGGATTATCCCGCCATCGTTGAAGGGGATTTATCCAGAATCGAAATTGCCGACGAAGAAGTTTAACCGCATCCGTGTCGTCTGCAAGGACTATACGCATGGGGTCTTAAACCATAACTTACCAGCGATCCGATATTGGGTGCCAAAGAATTATTTGATCGACGGGAAATGGGAAAAAAGTTGGTCTGCTGAAAAGATGACGTTGACGCTCGTTCACCCGGAAGAAAAGCAAATTTGCGCCACCATTGAACTGATGACGAACGAAGCTGATGTCGGGACATTCCAAGGACCACCCTTGGACCGGGTTCGATTTGACGAGGAGCCGAGAGAGAAGATTTTTGAGGAAAACTTGATCCGATTTGCGACCGCCGATAAACTCGACATCGCGTTTGGTATGACGCCGACCAACGGGTTGTCGTGGGTATATGATCGGCTCTGGAATAAAGACGCTGACGAGCACGGAAACGCCGTCCGGTGGTTTCAGCTCTGCTCGATATCAAACCCGGCGGCGAATTTAAAATCATTGAGGGAAATTTGTGGAAACATCAAAAACTACGATGAGTTGCGAATGCGGCTCCTGGGCGAATGGATCTCGCTGTCGGGCCTCGTGTACGGGACGTATTTCAAAAGACGGATTCACGTTATACCTCCGTCCGCGCTGGGGCTGGGTGATGGTGAATATCTGGATTGCCATTGCGCTGGAGTACGGACTGATGCAAACGCAAACCCAGCCGACACCTACCATGATCCTATGTGCCCTTTTTTACTTTACGTGGCTTACCTTGGTCTTGACCCGCACGAAGTCAAAGCGACCGCCGCGGTGGTTGTGGCGGTGGATCGGGATGAGAGAAAATACATCGACCGATGTTACTTGGGGGACAAGAATCTCCGAGAGGTGAAAGAAGATATTCATGCGATGCTACGAACGTACCGATATGGTTTTGGAAAATGCGACCCTCACGCCGACTCGGACAGGACGGCGTTCGATAACATCAACGCCTGGAAAATTCTTACTCATGGCGACAACGCAGTGCCCGGATTGCGGAAAGCCGATTCATATAAGGGGTCGATTCTCGCTGGAGTGGACATCATCCGACAAATGCTGAAAGACGAAATGTTTTTCATTCTCGATAGACCGGAGAATCAGCTCTTGATCCAGTCGATGAGGACGTTACAGAGGGATATGTTTTCAAACGAAGACGTGCGAGGACCAAAGGATGCCATTCAGGAAGGGAAGCACGATCATCACGCGGCGATGCGGTATATTTTTCAGTCACGACTGGGATGGTATCCGCATGAACAGGGGACCAAAGAAGAATTTGTGCCAGCGGATATTGAGGCGGGGTACTAACTATGGATGCCGTTCCTTTCCCATCAGACAGCGCGGTTGAGTATATCGGCAAGGCGGGAGATTTTGAGTCGATCCGACGGGGATACGATATTCTCCGAATGAGCCGAAATGTCAGGAATTTGGTTGAGTTCAGGTGGGCAAAGGACAACGATCTCTATGACGCCAAATTCGATAAGAAAGAAATCGCCTTCTCGGAAATGCTCGGTGTGCCACGCCTGTTTATCCCGAAGACCTACGCGCAAGTCCAAAGGATTATGGAAGAATGTCTCGAAACGTGGTTCTTTGACTTTGAGGAGTTGTGCACGATTCGGTCTTGGAAGAGCGTTCCTCGGGAGACTTTGGACATTGTTAAAGCGCTCCTGAACTATCGTCTGAATGGACACCCGATTAATGCCTATCAAGAAATTTACGAGTTTGTTCAGGACGCCATAAAGAACAAAGTCGGCATCCTAAAAATCTATCCCAAGTTTAAAGTCGTCAAATCCAAAGTCAAAGGTGTTCGGACAGCGTTCATTGTTGACGAGGATGGTCATTCCGTCGAACCGCCGGACCCGAAAGACCTCCAGAAGGTCGTCCAATTCTTCACGCCGATGGTTGAGTGCGTTCCTTACGAAGACCTATTTTTTCACTATGAATCCACATGGAAAAACTATTGGCAGTTTCCAATTTGCCACCGAGTAAAAAGGACTCGGGATTACTGCAAACGGAGAGGGTATAAGAATGTCGATCTCATCCCATGGGCGGGGACTATACCGGGAACCGACCTCATCAAAAACCAAAGAAATCTTAATCAAGGGTCGCCGTTCGCCGGAGCTCCTGAAGACATTGAAGACCTTCAAACGATTTGGGTCTACGAATACTGGGATCTACAGCCGAAAGGGGATGACGAGCACCTCATCTCAGGGAGTTTTGTTTTGGGAGGCTCGGCGGAACGTCCCATGGCCGAACTGCGCGGATGGGTGGATAATAACCTGCCCTATCAATTCGATCCAACTGAGCCCGTTCGACCGCCATTCGTTGTCGCAACATCATTTCCTGAAAGCCATTCTATGTATGGTAAGAGCTTCCCAGAGGTCACGGAGGGCCTCCAAAAAGAAACAAACGCTCGCTTTAACCAGGAGCGGGAGGCAGTAGCCCGCGCCCTTCGTCCTCCCATCTTGGTAGGAAAGAATGCCGGCATCGATCTGATGGCCTTGAAGCTCCGCAAGATCGGAGGAGTCGTGCAAGGGATGGATATCTCTCAAGAAGGCGTCCGAGAGATGGAGATGGCAAATCCTGTGGCGATCAGTCTCCCGGCGCAACAGAGAAACGATGCCCTTTATGCTGAAATCTCATCCGTGAGCCCTGAACAACTTGGAGTCAACAGCCAGGCCAATGACGAGCAAGCGGCCACAACGTCCAATATCTTGGCGTCCAATTCGTCTAAAAAGACGAACATGATTATCCGCAACATTGCCCTGACTGGACTCGTACCCCTGTTTCAGTTCCTCCTCCGATTGGAACAGGAGTACGAGTCGGATGTCTTTATTGAGCAAGTCACAGGGCGGGTTCTTGGGTGGAAATTTATCAAAGATAACGACGGGAACTACGTCGGAACGCCACCGTCGCTATCCATCCAAGGCGATTTTGACTTCATGCCAGCGCTCGGCCAAAACAAACAACAACAGATGTCCCAATGGAAAGTTTTAGCGGAACTTGGGAACCAGGCGAACGCTCAGATGGGGCAACTTCTCCAAGTGGGAGCCGTCCAAGCGCAAAACGTCAAACTGTTTAATCCACAGATCCCGTTTGAACAGATTTCTAAGATTCTTGGGTTTAGAAACATTGACGAATTAAAATTGCCCGCCATGCAACCTCCTCCGCCTCAGCAAGGGCAGGGATCACCTAAAGGCAATCCTTCACCTCCAGGCGTATCGGGTCCAATGAGCCCAGCTCAACAGAATATCTTGGCACCAGCATGAAAACAGAAATGGACGACATCATTAAGACTCAGGCCGAGGAAGCCGCTAAGTGGCAACAGGCCATACGGGACGCCAGGCCCTATGAGGAATTTGTTGAAGGAAAGCACCTCGAATGGATGAAAGAAAACATTTTTGCCCCGATGGAAAAGGACATGATTCGCATGATTCGAGGGCTCGATTTCGTACCAAGCTCGGTCACTCAGCTCGCGCACATCAAAGGCCAACTGGAAACGATGGACCGCATTGAATCGCGTATCCTTTCGAGAATCCAAGAGGCAAGAGACGCACGGCAGAAGTTGGACGAGCTTGCAAACTCTACCCCGCAAGAGGGATGAGTCTCAAGGAGAACGAAAATGGAAATAAAGGATAGAGCCACCGCGGAAGAAGCGGCGCTTAACCTAGACAGACCGGGAAGTGAACCGCCGGCACCGAAGGCCGGGGAGCCAGTTACGCCGACAAACCCATCCACGGCTGCGAAGTTATTCCCAGACTTTGTATCGGAAGACGGACTCATCGTCAACCGACCTGTGAAGGATTTCGCAGACAAGGGTAGAGGAATTGCGCCTGTAGCGGCCACTCCGCCTCCTGCCATCACGCCCGCGACATCGACTCCACCAGCACCTACCGCACCCGGCGAACTTGACCTCAGCAAGCTGCCGGATGGAACGATGGTGCGTATAAAAGTGGACGGCGTTGAAATGACTGTGCCAGCCAAAGAAGCTCTGAAGAACATACAGCTCGAACGCCACAACACACAGAAAAGCCAAGAACTAGCCCGTGAACGGGCGGCCTTGGAAGTGGAACGGGCGGCTCTGAGAAATCAGCAGCCACCTCCTGCGGCTCCTCCAAAAGAGCCTCAGCAAACGCCGCCTCCCAAAGCCAGCCCTGAAGCGGAGCGGATTGCGAATCTAGAGAGGCAAATCGCAGAATTAAACGCTTCGATTGCCCCTCAAAGGTTTCAATCAGGAGTTGACAAACTTGATGAAAGAGCAAAGCAGGAATTAGGCGCGACAGACTTCAAGGAATACGTCCCTAAGATTCGAGCCTTTGTAGACGCTGAACTCGCCAAGCCAGAAGTGGCCGCGAATCCTCAGCTTTTACAACAGCTTGATTCTCAGGGGTTCTGGTATGCCAAATACCAGGAAATGAAACTCAAGGATGTCTTGTCAGGCCAAAAACCTGTGGCTCCCGTTCTGACTCCATCTAGTGTCGTTCCTGCGGCGCCTGTTGTAGCGGCCCCGGCAGGGACTCACCTGGTGCTAGATCGGAATAATCAGCCTGTCATCGTCCCTATGGTAGAAGGGTCTACTGGCGTTCCAAGTCGTACGTCTCCAGATCAAGATTGGCAGTCACGGTATCAAGCGGCCTTTGCGGTCGCTACGAAAACCGGACGTTCTGAAGATTGGCAAAAAGTCTTTGCCTTGAAGCGGGAAGCTCCGGGGAGCTGAGGACAAATTAGATGACTGCACCAACAGGAACATTCCAAACTTATCAAGCGATTGGTAATCGGGAAGACCTGATTGACGTGATCACCAACATCTCACCGATGGATACGTGGGTTACGTCGAACACAGGGGCTTCACGCGCCATTCAGACTCTTCACGAATGGCAGACTGACGTACTGGCAACGGCTGCGGCCAATGCCCAGGTCGAAGGTGATGACGCGACGGCTACCGCCGCTGTCCCCACCGTTCGCCTTGGTAACTACACTCAGATCCTCTGGAAAGTGTTTCAGGTTTCTGAAACTCAGAGAGCTGTTGTAGCGGCTGGCCGTAACGACGAAATCGACTACCAGACCTTGAAGAGAACCAAGGAACTGGCGCGCGATATCGAATATGCCCTCATCATCAACTCCAACACGGCAGTCGGAAGTGCGACTGTCGCTCGGCAGTTGAAAGGTATGTTCGGATGGATTGCGACGAATCTCACCACAGCAACGGCGACATCAGAAGCGTTATCTGAGACAAACTTTAATGCGAATTTGGCATTGGTTTGGGCTCAGGGTGGATATCCGTCAGTGACCCTCGTTGGTTCGTACCAGAAGCGGAAGATCAGCGGATTCACATCGAACACGCGCCGGATCGAAGCCGAAGAGAAGAAACTCGTCAACACCGTTGACGTGTATGAATCGGACTTTGGAACGATCATGGTTCGTCTGCACCACATCATCAATGATGTCCAGCCGGGATATATCCTGAATCTGGGCGCCATGGAGTTGTGGGTCAAGGCATGGCTTCGCCCAGTCAATCGGGTTGAGCTGGCTAAGACGGGTTCGAGCGATCGGTACAAGATCGAAGCGGAATTAACATTAGAGTGTCGGAACGAAAAAGGTTCCGGTCTAATGACAGGTTATTACCAGGTTTGATCTGGTAGTAATTCCCCGGAGGGTCGCACAAACGGCTCTCCGGGGCCCCGAGAGGGGCAAGGAAACGATGCTTATACGAGCCAATTTTGAATCAGACCGAATCAAAGCTCTCCACGCAGAGCCGATGTCTGAACTCATCGATTACTCAAAGGAACTGGCAAAAGACCAATCCAACGGATTTACGAAGGATCGGACGATGCGTTTTGTCGGGAGATATAACAACACCACTTTGCTTGAGTACGATCGCTGCCATCCAGGGTGGATGAAGAGAATCACGAACTCAAAAGACGTTATAGATCGAAATAAGGCTTGGAGAGAGTTTTTGAACTCTGATTACGGACGACCCACAATGACGGTGGAGGCGCTTAAAAAGTGACCGCTGTAGCTATTAATCATTGGCCCGATTATCAGAAACGATGGGCGTTTAATGGAACCTCTGAGGAAGCCGCGGTTTTCTCTGGAGGAAACGTCGGATATGAAGCGAGGATGCAGCATGATTTTATGATTGCACAAGGTCTGCGACCTACCCATTCCTTCTTGGACTACGGATGCGGAGCCCTCCGAGGGACAGTACGACTTGTTGATTATCTTGAAGACGGGAATTTTAACGGGTCAGATATTTCTGTTGGTCTTCTAAAAGAAGCGATGTTGGAGTGCGTTAGACTAAAGTCAAAGCACATTCCCATTCTTCAATTGATGGATTCATTTGAAGTAGCAGACCAGTACGACTACATCCTTTGCAATTCTGTTACGGTTCATGTCCACCCGGATGATATCCAAGATTTATGCAAAGCATTGTCAAAAGCATTGAAAACGACCGGGAAATGCTACGTTTCGATCCATCCTCTTGATGAAACTGAACAGCAGGAATCCCGGTGGGATGGGTATCGCTGGTGGTATAAACGGTCTTGGTTCGCTAAAGAGGCCGCAAAGGGCCAATTAAACATTTCTGATATGCCTGGACGAACACCTAACCGAGTCCCAGGCCAGCGTCATCCCGTTATTCCGTACGTGAACACGAACATGACAGAGTGGATGATGGAGGGGACGCTATGAAAGTCCTCTACTTCCTCAGAGATAATGGCGGGTGCGGATGGTATCGCCTCGCACAACCGCTACAGACCGCTGCTCTTCACGACAAGACTTTTGAGGTCAAGCACGTCGAAAAGGGTGATAGCGATGATGATATTGCCTTAAAACTTTTATGGGCTGATATCTGCGTGACTCCCCGCGTATTTGATGAGAAGTTCTGCAATGCTATTGAGGGGTTTAAAAAACTCGGAAAGAAAGTCATCGTGGATTGGGACGACAATCTATTCCGAATAGACCCATTATCGCCACACTACAAGGATTTTGGAACAGAGAATTACAGTCACCCCTATAAAGGCGGGAGCCTGGATATCTGGACGGATGGAAAGAATATCGATCTTGCTAAGAACAAAGCCGGCCTTGAACGGGCAAGAAAGGCCATGTCTGTAGCTGACATGGTTACTACAACGACGCCCATACTGGCGAAGGTTTTTAGTGAGTTTAATCCCAACATCAAGGTGCTGCCAAATTGCATTGACCTGTCATTGTGGCAGAAACTCCCTTTCCAAACCCACAAAGGCATTCGAGTTGGATGGTCTGGAGGCTATAGCCATTTCGAGGACTGGAAGATCCTCGCCCAGGTGCTTCCAGAGTTTATGCGGGTCAATCCTAACGTCACGCTCGTGATCTTAGGGCAGAAATTTGAAGGGACACTCGAAGGCATAGACCCGAATCGTATTGAATACCGAGGGTGGTGCCCAACGCCAGCCTATCCATTCGTTTCGGCAATCCTTGATTTGGACTTCGCCGTTATCCCATTGGTGGATTCGGATTTCAATAATTGCAAGAGCTCAATCAAATGGTTAGAAATGGCGGCCCTAGAGGTTCCAAGTGTAAGTTCATTCTGCTCCCCCTATGCGGAGATGATGGACTTGGTGGCGGATAACGGGATGTTTGTCGAAGCCAATTCGCCATCAGGGTGGCTTCTTGCCCTTAATCAAATGACACAGGACGATCAGTTACGGCGCCGCATGGGAATCGCGGCTCGGCAGACGGTTGAAAGGCATTTTGACTGCGATAAAATGTGGCCCATGTGGGTCGAAGCGTATCAGGAGGTCTTAAATGGCGTCGCCAACGCTGCCAACGCTCGCTAGTATCGTAACTGAAGGGCTACAACAGGCCAACGAGAGCCATCCTGACTCTGCGACGACGCTTCGATACCAGAATGAGGTCATGGAACAACTCAAAAATGAGGTTTGGAAGGCTTGCCGACAACCAAAAATCATGCAAACCTTCGCTTATGGAATCCTTGTCCCTGGACAAAGCCGGTATTCATGCCCAACGGACTTTTCAAGTGACATGAGCGCTCAAATTATGTTTGGGTCAGTCATAGGAACAGCCCAAGGTGGATCTACAACAACGCTTATCATGGCTTCGGGGTCAACACAAGGGTTTTCTGATGTCATTGGAAAGGAAATTGTCATCACATCGGGGACAGGGATTGCTTCGGCCTCTCAAATTATTGCTTTGGCGAACAATTCAGGAACGATCACGCTTACGGTTACACCAGGGTTTAGGGTTGCTCCCGCTTCTGGGTCAGGCTATATGATTATCGACCAAAAAAACCCGATTAAATTTGAGCATGTCGTTGAAGAGTTTAGATTAGCTCGCCCATCGCTTGTTGGAAGGCCATCCAAAGCCTATCCGATGGGAGATGAGGACTATGACGAGTTTATTTTGGATTGCGCTCCAGATAATAATCAGACCTATGCTATGAAATTCTTCTACTACGGCAATCTGATGAAAACGGACCTCAATTCTGCTCTGATGAGCCGGCTGTATCTGGAATGGCGCAATTTTTGGATTCAAGGGATTAAAGCAAAACACATGATGCTCAATGACGATACGAGAGGCCCTACGGAATGGGGATTATGGATGCAAGAGGTACAGAAATTGGTTGTAACAGCGCAATATGGGACTGATCTCCACGAATTTGCTCAAGTGGTAACGGACTACTAATATGGCCGCCTATCTGAAATGCACCTCTCAGTCAGGACAAACAATCTACGCTGTCATCCATGACGCATCCGGCCAATACTGGAATGGGTCATCGTTTGAAGCATTCAATTCAGCGAATTGGGCTACCTATCTTAACCTTCTAACGGAAGATGGGACGACTGGGTACTACAAGGCAATGTTTCCTGCCACAATCACCGCTGGGTACTACGACTACATCTACTATGCTTCGACGACTTATGGCGATCCAAATATAGGCGGGAACGCCATCTATTTTGATGGGACAAGCGAGGAACAGGGTATTGGAGCCGTCCTCAAAACGTACCTACTCGATAAATTGGCAAAGGTGACAGCGGCAGGAGTGCCGGCGACTATTGGGAGCTTCTTGGATCTGATTATGAACAAGAACTCAGGTCAGACATTTGATCAGTCAACCGATTCTCTTGAAGCCATTGTCGATGGTGGATCATCTGGTCCGTCGGCAGCTACGATCGCCGCGGCGGTATGGGACGAGGCTATGGCGGGGCACGTTACTGCCGGAACGTCTGGTGTTGATCTGAAAGCGATCATAGCGGCTTTACCTGTGTCTGGGTCCATCAGTAATTTCGATCCGACGTTACAGACAGTCAATCTTGGAGCCAGTCAGACGGGAGTGACCATCGGGACAGTCAATGCGCTGGGATCATCGGCTCTGGCATCGGTATTGACGCAGATTAGAACAGCCCTCAGTAGCGATAGCATGACGGAACTTGTTTCCGTGCCAGATTCAACCCCGACAATCTACCAGGCTCTTATGCTCTCTTACATGAGTCTCCGCAATGAGCATACGGCGACTTCAAACGAAGAGAGCATCAAAAATAATGCAGGGACGGTTATCGCAACGGCAACATTGAGCGATGATGGGACAACCTACACAAAAGGGCAACTGACTTGATTAATACAGCCGAGCGCCGCCGATCAGCCATAGACTTCGGTAAAGGTCCAATGGGAACCGGAGCTCCAATACCATCGGGGTCTATATCGGCGGGCGCTCGCGCACATATTCTGAATCTGTATTCGGGGATAGCCGCTGAGACTGACTTTTTCTTCTTTTGGAGAAAGAGGACGACAACTGGGAATACGGGTTTCGCAAATCGAGAGGTTCCATCGTCAACGTGGGGAAAAGGAACTGACGCAGAGGAAGACATATTCGTTAAAGGCAAGCCGGTGAGAGACTCCTAATGGGATACAGCGGTCAAATCCTTCGTAGCCCGTTCCTTCAGACTGGCCTGAGAGATGACAGGAGCCAGGAATTGCTTCCCGTCACCTCTCTAGTCCTTCCATCGAAGAATCTCAATTTCCATGAGAACGGTTTATCAAAGAGAGGTGGGAATGCTCTCTACTTGGTGAATGCCATAACGGGATCTCCAAAGATCCAAGGGGGCTTTCAATTCAGGCTCAGTAGCGGAGCCTATTTTCATCTTTTCGCGGCTAACGGGAAGGTTTACCATACGAACGAGAGCCATCCATTAAAGGCTGGTCATTCGACATCAAACCCGATTGGGTTTACGCAGATCGGCGCTCAGTCAGATCAAACAGTTTCTCAGTATGTTTTTTGGGCTGACGGTCAGATCGCCCCTCAGTATTGGGATGGCTCGGCGGTGACACCTACGGCAGTTACTACGGCTTCGTCGTGGAGTTCAACTAGCGGGATGCCATTCCAACTTGTCAATCATGCTAGGAACGCAAATATCCGGCTTTGGGCCATAACGAAAGACAGCGTTTGGGCATCCAAATTGGCGGAACCTTGGAATTTTGGTGACAACGATGTGATTCAAATACCTGTTTATTCCAAGGGTGGTCTAGTCGGAGGGATAGATCTTGGGGGTCAACTATTTGTTTGGGATAAGACCAAGACATACCTCATCGACGATACGGACTCAAACAGCCAGAACTGGGGATACCATGAGTCCTTATGGGATGGAGGCGCGGCCCATTGGCGCCTTATCGCAAAAGCCAACAACAACCTATTTATCATGGCTGAGGATTCGACCATCTACAGCTTGCAAGGGATCATTGCGACGGGTTCTTACGCATCGACTCCTTTGGCTCGCCCGGCTTATATTGATAAGTTTATTCGGGACAACGTAACCCTATCGAACATCGAGAATTTCTGTTGCGCCTACGATCGCAAACTGCGGTGCATCAAGTTCTTTATGCAGATGGGTGGGTCGCACAACAATCTAGCCCTCACGTATTTTGTTGATAAAGATCCATCAAACGCATGGATCATCCATGACAACGAGGATTTTCCAAGTGGTTACGAAGCATCGGCAGTATGGGAAGTGAGAAACGGGCCAGGAGATTGGCAACTCTGGACAGGAGACTTCGGAGGGAAGATTTGGAAACTCGAACAACCAGATGACGACGACAACGGGAACCCTTTTAAAGTACGCATCAAAACGATCCGACAAGACTTAGGGGCTCCTCGGTCATGGAAGCATTTTAAGGGGCTTGTGTTTAGGGGTAGTGCATCGGGGAACGTCGATTTCGACATCCATACCTATATTGACGGAGAACGCAAACAAGACGGGACGTTTACGCTTCAAGCAAGCGGAGCCAAATTCGACGTAGCCAAATTCGATGTAGATGTATTTGCGGGGGATAGCCTTGTCCCCGCTACAGTAGATGTGGGGTATTACGGAAGAGATTTCCAAGCGGAGTTCATTAACGATTCGATAGGGCAGAACTTCTTTTTATCGGAGCTGGTCTATTTATACAGCCCCAGAGGGATACGAATATGAGCGGAACCACAGGAACGATACCACTTCAAACGGTTGTCGCAAATCAAACCATTGCCTCAGCACTATGGAATGGAGAATTTGCCAACATCGCTTCTCTCTTAGACGCATCAGGAGCTGGAGGTCATTCCGACACTGATGCTGATGCTCAACTGCAAACGGCTCCTTATCCTGGGAGCGTCCTAAGCAAAGCGACTTCGATTGCGGGTGAATTGGAACGACTTCGGTATGTCATCGCTCAGATTCTTGGGAAAACCTATTGGTATCAGCCGGCGGCCAATGGGAACAACCTTAGTAGTGTTTTTATCACGGGAGAAATCCGGGCATTCGGTAGCTCTACTGTACCAACTGGATTTCTTGCGTGTGATGGAACGAGTTATTTGCGAGCAGATTATCCAGACCTTTTTATAGCGATTGGAACGACATGGGGAAATGTTGATGGGACTCATTTTAATGTTCCAGACTTACGCGGGAAATCAATCCTTGGATCGGGAACGGGAACAGGGCTTACTGCTAGGGCAGTAGGTGATACGGGGGGAGAAGAAACGCATCTACTTACGACTACAGAACTCCCGTCACAAACTCACAACGTAACAGAATCTGCCCACGCCCACAGTTTAACGGACCCTGGACATTATCACAGCGTACAGGGCCACGATAACGATGGTTCTGGAACCCATAGATACGCGGGGGCCCTATCTTCTTCGGCGCAGAGTGGCGCGCAGGGCATGGCCGAAACAAAAGTGACTGGAATAACTCTTGCTACAGCTAAGACAGGTTTAACGGTAGCAGATACAAATGGTGATGGAGCCCACAACAACATGCAACCGTGGGCTTGCGTCGGGTTCATAATCAAGACCTGATGAATACAACAATCTTCAACGATGGCATTCTTGAAGCGACTCTCTATCCATCAAAGTGGGTGTTCTGCCGATGGGTAGATAACAAGCATGGCCGGCTACAGAAACGGCTTATAAAAGACTTAAACGATATTGAACGGTATATCTTTTCCAAGAAATTGCATGGATGGTTTACGGATAGCGAACTAGGCCACAAGGATTTTCACAGGCTGTTAGTCAAGTTCGGATGTCTACCAAGAGAAATTATTGGCGACTATATCCGATTCTTAAAACCAATAATCAAGGTGGAAGATCTCCACCAAAAGGTAGGTGGTACAAATGTGCGGATCGCCGCCTGACGCTCCAACACTTCCTCAGTTCCCCGGTTTAAGTACCGAAGAACAGGATATTCTCAAAAAAGAAGGTATTACCCTAGATCAATTCAATCAACTGATTCAAGGGACAGGAACCTCTCTTGCCCAAAATAAACAGGTTTTACAGCAGATTTCTGGCCTATACGACGCCCAGGGGAATATCGATCAAAATGTTCTTGCGGATCTCAAGTCACGAACGCAAGGGCAACTCGTACAAGCCCAGGGGGTTGGAAGTGCGGCTCTCGGATACCTACAGAACTACTTTGGCGGCACCGGGACGGGCGCAGGAGGCACCGGGTCTGCCGGGGTGGCACAAGTTCAGTCAGACACCTATAAAGCGGCCCTAGAGGGCACAGGGGCCGTAAATGAGGCCACCAAACAGCAACAGCAGAGGGATTTCATTACTTTGAAGGATTCTTTGTCCCAACGCGGGATTATGGTCAATGGGGACACCCCTCAGACCGCCACATCAGATTCTACTGCGGGCCAGAGAGCGCTACAACTCTTCCAACAGAACGTGGCTGCTCAGAACAGCAATGAACGTCTTGGATATATCGGGATGCTCGGAGGACAGGTCGCGGGAACGGTAGGGGCGGCGCAGGGGTCATCAACAGCAGGTCTAAATGCCACGAACGCTTCCATGAATTACGCCAATACAGCTGCGACGCAAAGTTCTGCGGTAATGAGTCCACTTCTGACGCAGTATCAGCAGGGATTGAATACGATGTACCAGCCTTACCAAACACAACAACTTGGTCAGTATCAACAGGCATTGGATCAGGCTCAAATGAACTATACGGCTGGACTGAACCAATATAATGCCTTCCAGAATCAAATATCTGGATGGGGTCAATTCGGGATGAATCTACTATTGCCGGGATCGAGCATGTTGAATATGGCTAAAAGTTCTGGAGGTAGTCCTGCCGGAATGACTTCAAACGGCTCTGGCGGTTGGATAGGGGCAGTCTAATGGATATCCCACGCGCGAACCCATTGCCGACAGGCGTAACAGATGCCAATCTTGGGAAAGGTATGGCTACTGGGCTGGATCAAGGTGCACAGATGGCCTATGTAATGTCTCAAACCAAGGCCCAGCAACTCGCCAATCAGTATCAGCCTCTCACGATGAGACTCAAGCAGCAAGAGATGGCAATGGCAATTCAGAAACAGCAGGCGGAGATCCAGAAAGCTAAATCCGAACAAGGTCTTGGTTTGATGAAAGCGGCCGCTGAAGGATACGACCGATGGGGAGATGATGCGGGTCCTGAATTATTCAATACCTTCAAAAAAGGTGTTGATATGGTTCAACCAGGAGCCATTCCGGATAGTTGGCAATATACGCCTGAAATGGGTGGAGTAATGAAGCAGGCGGGGAAAGCTGTCGATGCTTTGCAAAATGGCGATGCCACACTTCAGGACACGATGTATTTCCTATCCAAACTAAAATCTAAGGCATCAAAAGTTCAACAGGAACGATTGCAGGGCGTCCTCGCGCCAGTTCAAAATATGTTTGACCAGGAACAAACGCAAAAACGTACTGAGATGACACAACGCAACGAATCGGAACGTGCCGCCGCTCAGTCGATGGCGCCATTGGTAAATTCGAGTTACTCAGTCAATCTTGCAAAGACCGCCTTGTCAAAAGGAACTGAACTTGGCGATTTCATGGCTATAAATGAATTTGGAAAGCTCGCCAATAATGGGACTCCGGTTCCTCTGCCAGAACTTCAAAAGATGGCAAAAGCAGGAACATGGGGACCAAAGTTCGCTCAGGCATTCGCAAAGTTTACAGGAGAAGGAGCATTGTCTCCAGAGCAAAGAACCCTAATGCAAAATGCTCTCGACACGATTGGGGAAAGCGTTAAGGGTCAGGTGGAAACTCGGTCAGCTCAGTTCCCTAGCGTAAGATCCATTAAGTTGCCATCGGTATCTGTCTATAAGGTCGGGCAAGTCGTTAAATTCGCGCAGGGAACATACAAGAAAATCAAGGACGGTCCTGATACCGATCCGACGACATGGGGGCCAGTAAAATAATGGGACTTCCAAATGCTCCTTGGATTGATATTCAGGCTCCAGATGCTCCATTTCTGAAGCAACCTTTAGCGGATTCATCTTCGTCAACCTCTTCATCCATATCATTGCCTGGTGTTGCATCTGCCATAACAAATAGCCCAATCGGACAGGCGATGGATGCGGTGGGATCAACATCGGCCATGCAGCCGCTCGGTGTAGGAGATGTCACTCCTACATTGGCTACAGGAGATCCAATCCAGGACTCATTGAATACTGCAAAACAGATTCTTGAATTTCCATCTCGTCTATCGCAGAACTTAGGAGAACTCTCTGGGCCTGTTAGTGAGATGGCGGCAACTCATCTTGGAGCTATGGGTCTTGAACCTCATGTGTCCGCAGCTCTTGCTATGGCGGCGGGGATGGCAGTTGATCCGCGCAGTTATGCCATAGGTGGTCAAAAGAATCTCAAAGGGGTGGATATCAAGATTGGCGGTGCGTCAGATCCAAAGGCAGTCCAACGAATAGCCAAAGCAGAAAGCTATGGAATAGAACTATCTCCTGCGGAAGCCACTCAATCGAAACTTCTCAATATCGTAGAGGATCTAGGAAATATCTATCCTTTTACTGGCGATGACTTCCAAGAATTTTACAGGACTCGATTGGCACAAGCGGATAATATCCGAGCTCATTTGATGGAAACAGTTGGGAATAATGCCGCCACGAAACAAGTGTCCGAGATGATGAAGGGGACAATTGACGATTATCTCCAAAACGCAACTCCTGAGCAAGCGTCTTATTTGCAGGATCGAATGGGCGATTTAGAAACATTCATGAAGAAGCCGGGCGCTGGGCAATTCACTCAAAGTATGCTCGCGCAACAACGCAAAGTCGCCCTGGATGCGGCTGGAGCTCAGTTCGATGCTCTAAGAAAGATCGTCCCCGATGAAGCTCCTATAAAAACTTCTGCATTTTCAGCCAAAGCAGAGGAATTTCTAGATCAGGAACTACAGGGGAAAACGAGTGACAGGAATGCCGGATGGGTTAAACGACTCGCTGAGTACGCTGGAGTAGATACGAAATCACTACCGACAATGGCTGATGGAACACCTTTACAAGGGCCTCTCTATGATGCCATCCAATCGGCACTTGAAAAGGAAGGCCAGTCCACCGAAGCGCAGATGCCATTCGGTGCCACCCAAATGACGATGCGGAAACTACGAGATCTGCGTATTGCGAACGACCCAGGTTATCTCTTAGGGATAAAAGGGCAGGGGAATACTTATGCTGGGTATGCGGCAGAACTCCGAAAGGCACTTCACGAAGACATTGATTCAGGGCTATCCACTTTGTCAGATCAAGCGAAAACGGCACTAAAGGAATCTCCTCCAGGAGATCCAGCAATTGCCTCTCATCTGGATCAGATGACAAATGTTTCAGACCAATATAAAGCCGCTAAGGCCAATTACGCACAGACAAAAGAGTTAATGAATGACCCATTCGTAATTAAGCTCTTGAAGAATAACCCAGAGGATTTTCTGAATCATGCAGTTAAGGCGCAGGATATCACGAACATCGGTAAGCTAAAAGAGATCCTTGGTCCTGACAACTTCGTTCCCGTCCAGCAAAACCTCTTAGCCAACATGCTCGTAGATAAAACAGGGGAATTGAACCCACGTTCTTTCGTCAATAAGGTAGATAAGATTGGCTTCCCTACTCTCACCCAGGTATTCGATCCAAAAACAATGTATGAGATCGCCCAAGCTCAAGAGATATTCTCAGAAATGAAGCGTGGTTTTGCTGAAGGCTCTCAAACAGGTGGCCGACTCATGGCAAAAGCGGCCATTTTTGGTACAGCGACACAAGCCTATCACTTGATTATGTCGGGGAATCCATTCGGTGCAGCTCAATTATTTGTAGGAGCTATTGGTATTCCAAAAGCATTGGCAAAACTCTACCTGAGTGAAGCTGGCAGGGAATTGCTTGTAAAAGGTGTTACGGCTCCAGATAAAGCGGCTTTAGCTCTAAGCGTGTTGGGAAAAGGTGCAATGATTTCCGCAATTGAAAATCAAAGATCATCAACCGGACAATAGGAGGCATTATGCAAGGACCAAAATTAGACCCATTCGAGAACAAAGGAAATCCAGTCAGCGAATCCAAAATCAAGGAAATCATCGACCATCCAGGTGGGGAGTGGGCGCCAGAGGGAGATCACACACAGGAAACAAAGCCTCCCGTAGGCATGAAAAGTGAATAGGCTCTTTAAAATAGCGGCGCTCTTAGGCCTGGCTTCGTTTACCTGTGCGGTCCCAGGGCCGCCGGCTGGAAACTATGTCATAAACGTCAGCACAAATGCTGGACAGACTAATCAGAAAGCCCATATAAAGGCACTTTATTGGGCCGATGGGTCAACACAGACAACTGCGGGATCTGGTGGAGGTGGTGGAGCTGGCGGTACGATAAACGTCGCTACGCAATACTCGATGCCGTACTATTCTGGCGTTTCAACTACCATCATATCTGGGGTAGCACCAGGCACAGTCGGACAGGTTTATACCTCTAGCGGCGCGGCGGGCGCTCCCTATTGGTCAACAGTCACAGGAGGAAGCGGCGGTTCCTCTATAACTCTTTCAACAACTTCCCTTACCTATCAGCGCCCCGTCATGGTCTACACCAGCAGTACAAGCCTCGTTCTATCGTCAAACTCCTATAACGGATCGGCAACAGTCGCTTGCTTATTTCCTGACGGGGACATGCGAACAGACAACACGACTTCTCACGTGACAGCCTTCTCGTCCATGACGGCCTCTTTGACGGGAACGGTGCAGGGCGGTGTTAATGTTGGGACTACGACCATCAATACGAGCTATGAAGGGTATTGCGTCAAATCACAGGCCAACTCGACCGATTTCGTGTTTGTCGTGTCTACGACGGTTCCTATTGTGTCGAACATCTCCAAGCTAAACACCGCTTTCGGCACAAACGGATGGATTGCCCTTGGACTCTGGCGCGTGGGCGATAACCAAACGGGCGGGGAACAGCGCACTTCAGGGAGTTTCTTGACCGGCTATCAGTCTGGAGCTTGTACCTATTTCAGTAACGGGCGTTCTTGGACTACCCTCAGTCCCGTTCCCGGTTACGAGATCATGTTTTCGTCCGGTGCGGCTATCCAAGCGGTTTGGAACTATTCCCCTGGAATGTCGGGGTTCACAGTCCCGCAAAACGTCACCTTTGCATCTGTCCACATAGCGGCTCAGGACATTCAAGAGTTCCAGTTGATATCGGCTGACGGAAACCAGACGCCTTATATGTTGGTCCCTTCGACTGGCAATTCCAACACGCAAATCACCGTAGATCATGTCGCCATCAAGAAGGGTCTCAAGATGACCAAGGTCTACGCCGCCGGAAATTACGGAAGCGACACCACGATTCAAGGTTTCTGCGACGACGCGATTTCGCAGGGCATGACGATGCTTTGGTCGTCTACGACTGTCAACAACACGACAGGGGGCGGTGGTGGCTACGCTGTCGAACCCGCAACCGTCACGTTCAACCTGGCTAAGGGAGTAACCGCTTCCACAGGGACATTTTCAAGTGTCACGACCTATCCACTGACTGTAAATAACGCAGATGTCGCTGGACCGCTTGAGGGTGGGATGTTGTTTAAAGTTTCCGGATCACAATATGGATCGATCCGAGTATGGAATTACACTAGCGCAACATCTGAAGCGCCGATGGTTTTTGCAACGCTCGGTGGCGATGCGATGTATCTTAATTCAGCAGGACAACTCTCTCTTGGTTCACAATCCATTGACAACAAACTAAACGTCTTCGGAAGTGGGATGTTCGCGTCATCCCGTCATACGGCTCCTGCAAATGGTCTTTATGTTGAAGGAGCGACCATACTAGGTTCCACCCTGACGGTTACTTCCAGTTCCACGTTCAACGGGAATGTCGGCATTTCGTCCGGCGTTCTCTTGTCTGGATCGGCGGGTGTCAATGGCCAGGTCTTGACATCTGGCGGGGCTGGGGCCGTTCCTACTTGGACGACCGCATCAAGCGGCGGCGCGTCAACTCTCGCCGTTGCTACCGGAACCAGCACAGGATTTACTGGGACCGTTTCAAGTCCGACGGCAGTCGTCAACTTCAATTCATCGCAATTCGCTGGGGCTTTGACGGGATCGGCAACGGCCTACATGAGCCTTCTCGCGTCGTCTGTTACTCTACAAGGGAATACCGTCAGTTTAGCGGCCTTGTCGTCATCTATGACGGCGGTTGGAGTGGCGACTGGGACGATTTCCGGAAACGTAACGAACCTGACTTCTTCCATGACCGCCGTTGGCATCTCAACTGGAACACTTTTTACGCTCGCCAACGGAAAGGTCAATTACGCCTCGTTTACGGTGAGTGTCCCCCTTCAATACAACAACACAACGGGCGCTTTTGGTGTCGACAAGATCAGCCTATCGACTGGCGTTATCGGGACGCTCCCGGCGGGGAATATGGTATCTACGGCGGCGTTCATTACATCGACTCAAACAATCTCCGGCCAACGTACACACAGTAGCACGATCATCATTTCCACAACGATCGGGCTTGGCGGGCTTGGGACAGTAGGAACAGCGGGGCAATTCCTGACCTCTGGGGGGCCAGTCGCTAATCCTACCTGGACGACGATTACGAGCGCTGGATTGGCTTCTACCCAGACATGGACTGGACAGGAAACGTGGGCCAGTCCGTCCCCTTCGACGTTCACCTACGGAGTGTACGCAGGGAGCATCACAACCCCGAACATAACGGTTTCGTCTAACGCCATCTTCTCAGGAGCGACATTCTACGCCAATGCCGCAACGGTGATATCGACTATGACGGTATCGAGTGCAACAGCCAGCAACCTTTCTGTAACTGGGACTTTAACAGGGAGACTTATATCCGCTACTCAAAACGATATTACTTCCGGCGCTGTTATGGGTGCTTTCTCACTTTCAAATTCAGTTGTAGGATCAACTGTTGTCGGAACCAACGGAACTGTCAATGGAGGAGCTGGAACAACATTCACCGCTGTTGGGGCCAATGGATACGTATATGGAGGAGTGACTGGTAATTCATCGGGAGTAAAAGGTGAAAACATCGCCTCCGGCCCCGTCGGATACGGCGGTTGGTTCTCGGCCAGTGGTGCCACGCAGAACTACGGCGTGTTTATCGACTCCGGCCAGTTCCAGGTCAATCGGGGATCAGCGACGTTCAACGGCATCATCCAATCCACCGCCATCTACGTTTCCTCGGCCACAATCGGCATGGACGAGTACGCCAACGGAGCTTACGTCGCCATCAGCACGATCACGTGGCTGAACGGGAACATGCAGAAGGTGACGTTGACGGCGAACACCGCCTTCAACTTCATCGCCCCGGCTCACCCCGGAACTCTGACGCTACGGATTCTGACGGGAGCGGGGTCGTTTGCCTGTACATGGCCCGCGGCAGTGCATTGGTCCGGCGGCACAGCGCCAACGATCACGGTGACGGCGAGCAAAGTCGATTTCGTTGTTTGTAAATATGCCTCTGACGGAGTGTACTACTGCTCGGCCAGCGGAACGCAGAACTTTACACCATAAGGAGATCCCCATGGATTCAAACGCTCAGAATATCATCAACCTCTACAAAGACCTTTCCGACAAGTCGGACGCCAACGGTGAACCGATTGCGTCGATTATCCAGATCGAGCAAACGACCTTGACGACCTATCTCCAAGAGAGGACCTTTGACGGCAAGACCGGAAAAGAAGGATCGCCGCTCCTGCATACCATTGACTTAAAAGCCATCGCGGCGGGCAAAGACGAACTCCTCTTTGAGATTGATGTCATCCAAGAGATCACCGATACCGTGGCGAAAGTGTCACCTTCTACTCCCGTTAAACTGGCCCCCAAGGTGGGATGAAACGGGCGTTCCTGATAGCGGGTCTGCTTCTCACTTCCAACTACGCGGGAGCGAGTTACGGATATTACCGCACCATCACGGTTAACGCCGCCCAGGTGTCCACGCAAGCCGCCACGTACACGGACTTCCCCGTCCTGATATCGACGTTCAACATCGCACTCACCACCACGACAGCGCAAGGCGGGCGTCTTAACTCGACGGGCTTCGATCTGGTCTTTTCCACGAAGGACAATACCTGCTCATACCTTCTCAAATGGGACACCGAAACCGTATCGAACGTCGGGGTGTCAACCATGAGTGTGTGGGTCAAAGTGCCGACCATCTCGTCTACGACTGACACGACGCTCTATATGTGCTACGGGGACGCCGGAGTCACGACCTACCAAGGGATCTCGACGGCGACGTGGAGCAACAAATATGGCGGCGTATGGCATTTTGATGAGACCTTAACTGGCGCCGGCCAAACGGTATACGATTCGGTGGGCATCAATAACGGCACCTCCGTCGGGACTTGGAGTTCGGGAAAGCAAGTCACCGGTCAGATAAGAGGTGCGTTATCGTTTACGGACACCGACGATTCAATTTCGATCCCTGATTCTCCAACCACCAGCCCGACAACGGCCTTCACCTATTCTTTTTGGATGAACCCTAACGGTACGACTATTTCTTTGGCGTCGTGGATCGGCCATGGAGCGTTCAACGACGGAATGAGCATGGGGCATTATTACACCTATCCAATGAGTGTGTGGGTTGGAGACTTAGCCACTTTTGGACAGTACGCCACATACGCCGACCCGCGAGGAACGGCATGGCATTATTTTGTCGTGACTTTTGATGGTTCTCAGACATCGACAAACAGACTGCAAATCTACATGGATGCCGTGGCTGGCACCAATGTTGGCGGCTATTACCCACCCGCGGCGATCACCGATCCAACGGCGGCCACCATCATTGGCGGAGGCAATTCTGATACTTCTGGAATTATGGATGAAATCAGAATTTCCAGTGGGATCGCCCGTTCCGCCGACTGGATCAAGACGGAATACAACAACCAGTCATCGCCGACTACCTTTACGAGCATCGGATCGGAAACGACAAGTGGGACCGCGGCGGCGTCAAATGCCTTTTTCTTCGGGGAGTTCTAACATGACCGATCACGAACACAAGCGGAGCGAGGAAATCTGGGTACCCCATAACAGGAGGGACGATTCTATGCCGGAGATGATGAAATGGTCGGCGAACTTCATACAACGTGTCGGGTTCCCTGTTTTTGTTTCGTGCGCGCTCATGTATCTCACTTTCGTCGTCCTGAACCGAAACACGCAAGCGATCACGTCTTTGCAAGTCGCCATTGTCACGTTGACGGAGAGGATACAGCCGTATAAGTAACAGGGAGGAAATACGCTTTGCGGAAAGTGCGGAAGCGAGTTAATCGTGTGGCCAGGAAATCTGGCGATGCCCGAGTGCCCGAAATGCCCGCCGGGCGGATCTGGTACACCCGCTTCACCTGTCCCCAATGCG
>CAIVHJ010000329.1 GCA_903905665.1 uncultured Phycisphaerales bacterium | reverse complement strand
GTTCCAGCGTGATCGAATCCGATGCCCCCACCTTGAACTGTGACATGGACTTGAGCTTCTTGACGGCCAAAATGATGTTGTTGATCATGTAATCCGTCGCTCGGCATCGCGTCGGCGACACCATCATCCATCGACCCGAATCCGGTTCCTTGTCCGATTTTGTTTCACCGGCCGAATTCTCCCGCTCAAAGGTCATTTCGCCTTTGCCCCGCGGCTGATACACCACCTTGACGATTCGTGAAACATCCTTCAGCGGCGGTTGCATCAGCCAGTGCGCACCTTCCGCTTTCTCCGATTCCCCCATCGTCGTTGCGACCGGAACAGAAACCTCCGACTTGGGATTATGCTTCGAAACCCACAGAACATATCCCACGCTGATCACCACCACCGCTATCGTCAAAACGATCATTGTCTTGATGTTCACCGTCGCCTACCTCCGTCGCATGTACCACGCCAAACCACCACCGATCAACGCCAACAACGGCCACAAACCCACCACGATCACTTGCCACGCCGTTCGCTGCGAATCGTTCATCGCCAGCACCGACGCATCCAGCGGCGATCCCACGTTCAACCACTCCGAACGATCGTCCAGCGAATACAACAGATTCGTCAACAACGCATAATTCCCCGGCGCTCGCCGCCGCGCCTCCAACTGCCCCGTTGAAAGATTCAAGGTCACGACCGGCCCCACCCATACGTCGCTGAATATCTGCGCATCGGCGCCGAACACAACGACGCGAGCCTTCCCTTTCGTTCCCTCCACCACCGTCGGAAACGGACCCGATATGTCGTTGGGAGTCTTGGACGTGTACGGCTGACCTTGGCTGTTGCGAGTTTGAGCATAGGCTTGGTAATACCCCAGCGGATCATGAACCGCCCACACGTCCTCGCTCTTGGGTACGGCGGCTATCGTTTTGACGGAAACCCCCTCCGGAAGGTCTTTATCCACGCTCATCGGTGTCACCATCGGAAACACCATTTGCTGTTCGAGACTCTTTAACCCCTTAGTGACCTCATCCTCTCCAAACGTCATATTCGTCACCAGCACAAATCCCCCCCGTTGATCCAACTGCCATTCTCCGGGCCCAGACGGTTGCGCCGATATCGTCAGCGCCGATCCGTCCACTTCGATCCCCCATTTCGTCTTGAGGTACTCGTTAAATTCATACTTGGGTGACATTACCGAAAAACCCGTCAAAAATATCGCTCGCGCATCCTCCCCCATCTTACTCAACAGCGCCAAACGCTCCCCGGGCCCAATCCCTTCGCCGGGTTGAGGACCTTGCGGCCCCATCTTCGGCCAAGGCCGCAACACAATGTAAATAGTTCGCTTCGGCGTCGGTTGAAACGGCGGTGGCGCCTGCGACTTGGAAAGGTCCCACTCCGCCACCTGAAAATTCAATTTCTCCAACTCATCCTTCAATCCCGTCATCGTGAGTTGTTGATTTTTCGCTCCCATTCCCGCCGGTGCAAAAAGCGACGCCCCTCCGTATCGCACAAACAGCACCCCTGTTTTTTGCTCGTCGATGACCTGCATGATTGCCGGCGTGATCGCACCCTGCCCCGCAAACCGGCGATCCTTGAAATCCATTTCCCCCACCGGCTTTCCCTCATCCGCCGGCGGCCAAACCTCTTCAAACGGCAACACCTTGGCTCTGTGCTCCGACTCCACCAAAATCTGATTGTTCCCGCGAAGCGCCGACTCGATGTTGTCCCATTCCAGCGAAGGCAGATTCTGCAACTTGCCCTGTTCCGCCGTAAACCGATCTACCCACGGCGTCAGTTGCCCCTTGAGTGAACCCAGCACCTTCTTGACGTCCTCCGAAACCACCTCGCTCTTCAACTGCTGGTCGATGTACGCATTCGCAACCACCCCTATGCTTTCCCCCAGCGCGCTGTATAAACTCTTGATCCCGTTGACCCCTTTCGTGTGTCCGCTGGTGGCCGTGTTCTTCAACAAACCCGATACGTCCTCCGCCACGGCGTCGGCATTCTGAATCCAACTCCGAACCGCTCGTTGCAATTGCCCCGTCGTCGATCCCCCCGTCAACTCCGAATCCGGATCCGCCGCTCGAAGCTCCTGCAATACCTCCTGCATCGCCGTCTTGAACGCCGGATACATGTCCTCTTTCAAAAACGCCTCCACCGCCGCCTCGTATGGCTTGCGCTCCTCGACAAACACCGGCAAATTCCGCAACCGCTCAAGCGTCTGTGTTAACTTGGCCTGATCCGTCAACGGATTGATCCACCCCGTCTCTATGTTCCTGGGATTCTCAACCTGATACAACCGCAACAAATCATTGACCGCCGTCCGATACCGCTCCTGAACATCCTGCTGCTCTTTGGAAATATAATCCGACTTGTAATACAAATTCGTTAGCCGAATCTTGTGCTCTCCCAAATGCTTTAACACCGCCGTCGTCCCGGGCCCCAGCGAATTCACCCGCCGACTCGTCATGTCCCATTTCACCGGCGCCGCAAACGCCCATCGCTGCAACAACACCATCAACACCCCCGCGATCAGCACGCTCACCCCCACCATCAGTCCCACCGTCCAGTGCCTCGTCGTGTATTTCAAAACCGCTTCTTCACCTTGTTTCTTCATCTCAACGACTCCATTGCTTCTCTCTAGTGACCCGCAAGGAAAATAAAAACCGCATCCTGTATACAGCACCACCCATGCGTGGTGCTCCCGTCACCTCCACCGTTTCGATTCCAATACCTTCACTGATACAAACAGTAAAAACAGCGTCGTCGTCACAAAAAACGTCAGATTATTCAGATTGATCGCTCCCTGCACGAATTCGGAAAACTGGTACGTGATCGACACGTGTTGCACGATCACCCGTGTTGCCCCCTCGACGTGCTGACTGATCGCCCCCGTCAAAAACGCCAATGTCGCCAGCACGGCGAAACTACACACCACAGCCACAATTTGATTGCTCGTGCACGTCGAAAAAAACAACCCCACCGAAATGTAGAACGCTCCCAGCAGCAGCAACCCCAGATACCCCGTCCATAGCGCCCCGAAATCCGGCGATCCGAAGGCATATACCGCCGCGGCGTAAATCAACGTCGTCAACAGCATTAATACATAAAAAAGAAAAGTTCCCAGAAACTTTCCTGCAATCACCGTCGCATCGCTGACCGGCGCGGTCATTAGCGTCTCGATCGTTCCGCTGCGGTACTCCTCGCTCATCAACCTCATCGTGAGCATCGGAATGATGAACACCAGCACCAGCGGCAGGATATACCCGAACAACGGACGCAGCGACGATTCCGTCCCCGACCGAAAATGTAAAAACCCGAAAATGTATCCGTTAAATGCCAGAAATACGACCAACACCACGTACGCAATCGGCGAACAGAAAAAACACAACAACTCCCGCCTCGTGATCGTCCATACTCGTCCCACAGTAACATCTCCTCAATCCATACTCTCTCAGTCTCTATACCGCATCCTCAACTCATATAGCACCCGGCATGCCGGGTGCATCCACCATGCAAATCCAACTGCTACTGCTCCGCCACAATCTTCACAAAATAATCCTCAAGATTCGCCACTTCTCGGCGCAACTCCCGCAAATTCCACCCGCGATCCGCCGCCAGTTTCGCTACCTGCTCCCGCACGTCCACACCCGGCGCCGTCGCAATCCGCAACCGCTGCCAACCGTCCTCGTGGCTCGTTTCCACCTGCTTCACGCCCGGCAAATTCTTCACCCCGCTGATGATTGGTCCTTCGGGCCCTTTGACTTCGGCTATCAACCGCGACGCCTCCGACAATCTCGCGCTCAAATCGTGCGGCGTCCCGTCCGCCACCACCCGTCCCCGCGCCACAATAATCACGCGGCTGCACGTCGCTTCCACTTCCGACAAAATATGCGAGCTCAACAATATCGTGTGCTGCTGCCCCAACTCAGAAATCAAATTCCGCGTCTCGCGGATTTGCGTCGGGTCCAGACCGATCGTCGGCTCGTCCAGAAACAACACCTTCGGATCACCGATCAACGCGTCCGCCAACCCCACCCGCTGTCGCATTCCCTTGGACAAGTGCCCGATCGGCCGATTCACAAACTCCTTCATCCAACACCGCTCCGTCACGTACTCGATTCGTTTAGAGATGACCCCGCGAGCGATATTCTTCAAACCCGCACGAAACTGCAGATACTCCCGTACCCGCATCTCTGGATACAATGGCGCGTTTTCGGGCAAATATCCGATCTGCTCTCGAACCTGCTTCGACTGGCTGAACACATCGAACCCTGCCACCTGCGCTGACCCGCTGCTCGCCGGTTGATATCCCGTCAATATCCGCAGCGTCGTCGTCTTCCCTGCTCCGTTCGGGCCCAGAAATCCCACGACCTCGCTTCGCGTCACTTCGAAACTCACGTCGTTCAGCGCCAGCAGCGACCCGTAGTATTTTGTCAGATTCCTGACCTTGATCATCGTCTCCGCCACAACGCGCCTCCTCATTCAATGACTATTCCAATGGGCATACTATCCTCTCACACCACGCCTATTTATCTATATACGTCACCCGCTGTCAAGTGGATGTATCTTATTCCTCCCAATTCACGACAGATCGCTATAAATTGTGCTCCAAGACAATACGACTTGTTTATTCCCTTGAATGGTCTCTGAATTCAAATGAATTTGAGCGGCGAGAAGCCGCGTTCCAGAACTGTCACTGATCATGGATCGTTACGAAGAACATGGAAGCGTGTGAAATGAGGCGAAACGAATCCGTAAGAATCATCGTACTCATTCAGAGTACAATCGTATCCAATATGAGTACATAAACAAGCATGAACTTAACCAGCACCCAGAAAGTTGATCCATGGAATACTTACACGGTTTAAATATCAATAGAAGAGGGTGTTTTTTGAGTCCGATAATGGGCTGGAAATAAAAGGGTTCTCGATTTTTGGGTGGGGCGTGGCTAGGATGAGTAGTGAGGCAGGAGGAGGAAGAAGCGATGGACACGTCGTGGGGTGACTCGCACGTTGGGAGATATTCTACCGCCCGGATTCTGACCTCGCTGAGTTTATTGACAGTTTTGCTGATTCTCTACGGGTCGTGGATTCCGTTTGATTTTTCAATGCACGCGGCGCGCGCGGATGGTCGGTTCGCGGGGTTGATTTGGCATGCGCCGACGCTGGAAGATGCGATCACGAATGTGGTGATTTATGTTCCGCTGGGTTTGTTTTTCACACTGCGGTGGTGGTTGGCGGATACGCGGCGGCGGTGGGCGGGGTTAATCAGTCTCTTGATGGGTTTGATGGTGAGCGGATTGGCCGAGACGGTTCAGTTGTGGATTCGCAGCCGGGTGGGGTCGTATACGGATATGACGTTCAACCTTGTGGGAGTGATCCTGGGGGTGATTCTTGCGAGGCCGGCGTGGTGGGGTTGGAAAAGGATGTTCGGACCGCGTGGCGGAAATTCAGCGGGAAACCCGATGCGCGTCTTTTACGCCTTGTTGCTGACGATGACGGTGGTGAGTCAGTGGGCGCCGTTTGATGTGGCGATTTTCCCCGGGGGTTTTCAGCGGGCAATCGCTTCGGCGCAATGGTCGGTGACCGATTCATGGAGGCTGTTGAGCAGCGGTTCGGTGGAACACGACATGATGAAGTTCGGCAGCGTTTTCTTGTTCGTGTTGCTGGGGATTTTCGGAGTTTTGGCGGCTCGGTCGCAAGGGCGGAGTTTTGTACGAAGCGTAGTGGGAACCGGTTTTCGGCTGGTCTTGTGGGCGGGAGTTCTTGAACTGGGGCAGATGTTTATTTCGTCGCACACGTGCGATGTCCTGGACTTTTTGATGGAAGGTGTTGGAGGAATCGCTGGAGCATTGGTCGGCAGGGGGGTCGTGGATTACATGATGAAGTTTCGACCGGCGAATGGTGATCGCGTGGTTCACGCTTTGTGGATTGCTGCACTGGTGGTGCAGATCGGCGTGGTGGTGGGGATGGCGATGCCCGTCGAGGGTTTGGTGCGGATGTTTTCGTGGCGGGCGATTCAGTGGATGCCGTTCCATTCGCATTTTCAGCAGCCGTTTGGTTTGGCGATCGGGCGAATCGCATCGTCATTGACGGCGTACGCGGTGTTGGCATTGCTTGCGATGCTGGTGATCGGGAGATCGCGCAGTGTGTGGACGGGGGTTGTGGCGTTGGTGCTGACGGTGGGTGTTGTGATATTCAGCGAAGGAATTCAGGCCTTCAGCGTGAGCCGTCATGCGGATATGACAGAACCGGTATTGGCACTGTTGGCTGCTGGTGGAATGATAGGGTGGTGGCGAGGAGTCGTTGCACAGCGAATTCAGAATTCCGAAAAAGGCGCACTCAGCGACTTAATTGCGAGAGTTGATCCGGGATCAAACGTCAGAGAAGAAGTTATATTCGGACCCAGTTTTGGACAATAAAAAAGCCCATCGTTTGTGGACGATGGGCATTGTCGAGAACCCCCGACTGTATTCAAACCCCCCGAAAAGCGTAGATCGCGAATGTCACGGCACCGCATTGTTTTCAGCGGCCCACAGTTGAAACCTAAGATATAATCTGCTGGGCGGCAAGCCCTTGGGTAAAATAAGACCGGATTGGTGTCCTTATCGGATGCAGGCTGGTTTTTGCCCATAATTCCCCATCCTTGTTGGTATCAAGAACCCAAAATGGAACCCACCGAAGCGGAGATTTGCAGTGATGCAGGATGCGCGAACAGACTAACGTGTTGTTTTCGATAGGGTTTGGGAAAGTAATCTTCCCGGGTGGGCGAACTGGCACAGGAATTGGATAGAGAGCAGGAGTGAACGGGTGGAGAGATGTGAAGCTGAGATCCAAGCCGGGAGGAACGAGAGAGAAAAATAGAAATTCGAGTTTGGGTCTTGCTTGAGAGGTGCCGCGGCCGACACGTGCCGGGTGGAGATGTGTCGGTCGCGGTTTTTTAATGGACCCATGATGTTCGGGGTCGTCCGATAATTTGAAATTGCGAATCGACGCGAAACTGAGCCGCGTTTTCGCGGTACCGGAGCGTATGATTATTAAAGAGATTTAATATTGGCTCGATTCTTGCAAATTCATGCACAATTGAGCCAATACCCGTGATATTATATGGGTGGTGGATTTCTCGAATCCTGTCGGTGGGCCGTTCGGGATCGCAACAAACGGCCATCATCCAGCATGAAGTGTGGAGCCAAAAGATATCTTTCGCGTGATCGGAGAATGTGTCGCGCGGAGTGAAGGCTCAAGATTGAGAAAGAAGAACATGCGGTTGCTCCATCGAAATATTCTCGCTTTTCTGCTGGGGTGGGCGTGTGTGTGCCGTGGAGCATACGCCGAGGTTGTCGCTCCCGCAGATCAAGTTCGTCCGGATTTACCGATGGCAATCCTGAACTCGTCTCCTGCCATTGCAGACCTCAACGGTGACGGATACAACGAAATCATCGTGGTGGCGACAACTCCTCCCGATCTGTACGTGCAGAAGTTGTACGTTTTTGACGGCGCCACGAATTACGCCACATTATTGCTGTTGCCGGGCAACTGGCCGCAGGAAATCTCTGACGATGAACATCACTGGATCCTGGGACCCACGCCGGCGGTGGGGGATATCAATTTCGACGGAAAACCCGAAATCCTCGTTGGAGGTTTAAAGAATTTACCGTTGCATGGCGATGTGTTGGCGTTTGACGCGCAGGGGAATTTGATTCCAGGGTGGGGAAATGTGATGGCGGCGGCGGCTCCGTTTTTCAATGCAGCGGCGTTTGGAGACGTCAATGCCGATGGATCGCCCGATCTGGTTGTGGTGGATGAATCGACGTATTTGCAACGGTACGGGGCGCTGGGCCGGAAATGGCAATGCCAATATGTAGCGGACCCGGTGCTGAGCAGCCCCGCGTTCGGAGACGTCGGCCAAGGTGGTGAGTCTCCCGGTCAACTGGCCGACGGTATTCCCGACCTTCTGGCGCAGGGAACCGGTAGTTCTGTTGACGTGAGCGTTTATGACTCGCTGGGAACAAATCTCGACAACTGGTCTGCCGATTTGTTGTTTGCTCGCGAGTCGGATACAGACACCACGAGTTCACCGGCGCTGGTGGATCTGGACGGCGATGGGACGCAGGATATCGTGACGTCGTATGACGCCGGTTGCGTCTGGGTGGGATGTCAGGGGCTGCGTGTATGGGCATCCGGTACAGGAGAGGTACCCAGTGAATACCCTCTTGATTCGGGTTCCCCTGTAATCCAAGACTTGGTCGCATCCTTTACGTATGCATATCAGTATTCATCTCCGGCGATCATTTCGAATCTTAATGCGAGCAGGGAATATCGAATCGCCGTGGGTTCCGACGGCGGGAAACTCTATGTTCTGAGATATGATCGCAATACGAAGAGTCTCGTGGATGCCCCGGAATGGGCGGGGGGTATCGAGCTCGATTCGGGCTATTCGATCAGCAGTTCACCGGTGGCGGCGGATTTAACGGGTGATGGACTGTCCGAAATTGTAGTCGGGACGGATGCCGGGAACATTCACGTACTTGGGCCGACCGGGCAGAGATTGGCGACGTTTTCCTGCGGCGTAAATGAATCATGGCCATGGGACAACTCCGCCGCGATCATCAGCACGGTGGCGATCGGGTCAGGCCAGACGGACGGTACCGATCCGATTCTGGTGGTGGGCAACCGTCGGGGGTTGTTCGTCGTTCATCTGAACCCGTACGGTTTTTGGCCGACGTTCAATCCGCAGAACGCGTCATGGCCGACGTTTCACGGAAACAATGCCCGAACCGGCAGTGCGGGGAGTTATGCACTGATTCCGACGCGCGGTTCGATTGGCGGCGTGATTCCGAACTATCCGGTAAATATGACAATTAAATTGCTGCAAGGCCAGCCCCCTTTGCCTGTTCCTGATCCCGATCAGAATTACCCGAAGAATTATGAAGCTACTCCGGCATCGGACGGGCGGTTCGTTTTTGAAATGCTGCCTCCGGGAAATTACGTGGTTCATGTTGTGATGCCAGGCGTACCTGAAACGCTGTATGCCGAGGTGCCGGTGACCGTGGTGGCGGGACAGATGTCGAGGGTGTTGACGCGATTGTACGTCAATGCCGGTGCCCCATCGGGAACCCAAAACGGCTTGAATTGGGATCACGCGATTCGTGATTTGACTGAGGCGCTGGAAACCGCCGACGCGAATCCGACAATCCGGGAAATTTGGGTGGTGGGTGGAACCTATCGACCGGATGGAGGCACGAACGATCGTTCGATGAGTTTTGTTCTTTCGGACAAGGTGTCGGTTTATGGCGGATTTGCAGGAAATGAGACGCTTCTGTCGCAACGGAACATCACAGCCCATCCGACGATTCTGAGCGGAGATATCGGCGTAGAGGGGGAGAATCATCATCATGACGACAGCCGACATGTGGTGACGATTGCCCATGAGGCGGGACGTGAGACGATTCTGGACGGTTTCACGATTCAGTATGGACGGGCCGATCTTGCGGATGACGATTGCGTGAATGGGTGCGGCGGGGGCGTCTGGATGCAGGAAGCGAGTCCGACGATCCGAAATTGTCGCTTTGAAAATGATCATGCCGGCGACAAAGGAGGAGCCGTTTATTCTTCCGGAGGTAGTCCAGTCATTTCGCGATGCACGTTCCTCAACAACACCGCCGGGGGCACGGGTGGCTTGGGTGGTGGGATCGCATTTTCGGGTGCACCGTCCAATCCGGTGGTGATGAGTTGCGTGTTTGTCGGCAACGGAGCGGGGGATAAAGGAGGAGCGATCTACAACATCGCCACGGACCTGATCGTCGGGAATTGCGTGTTCAAGGAAAATGGAGCGGTTCAGGGAGGGGCTATTTACAATGGGTCGCTGGAGACGCCTGCGAATCTCATGGTGGGCAACTGCACGTTGAGTTATAACTCCAGTGGAATTTATTATTGTCCACAACCGGGAGTAGGATTGTCCGTTTACAACAGCATCGTCTGGGGCAACGGGGGGGGAAGCATTGCGCAGCAGATTGAAATGGCGGACGGTTCCCCGATGAATGTTCAATACAGCTGCGTACAGGATTACATTCCCGATTTTGGGGGTGGAAACAATATCAGTTCAAGTCCAATATTCGCGGATGCCGATCTTCGGCTTCGGTCGATTTCTCCGGCGCAGAATGCGGGGAGTTACGCTCTGGTTCTGAACGATCTGGCGGACCTGGATAGCGATGGGAACGTGACCGAAAAAATGCCCTTGGATTTGGATGGAGTGAGACGGTTCTACGCGGTAGTGGATATGGGAGCGTACGAACTTCAAAAGATTCACATAAAGTTGGATGCGACTTCCGCCGTCTTGCATCCAGTGTCAAAGTTGGATATCTCGAACAACATGGCGCCAATCCTGGACCATCATCTCCCTCCGGATCGTTGATTGAGGTTTGCTTCGAACAACCCGAATCCGCCCCTCATCCTTTGATCACACCGAGGGGCCTGAGCCGGGCGACGCGTTTGCAAATACCCGCCTGATGAAGCACATCGACAACTTGTACGACATTCTTATAAGCATCGGGTTGTTCTTCGGCGAGTCCTTCGCGGCTTTTCGCGCGGGCCACGATGCCCTGTGCGAGCAATTCCTTGTGGATGGATCGACCGGCGCTGGCGCGGATGGCGGCGGTTCGCGAGAGCAATCGTCCGGCGCCGTGACAACTGCTGCCGAAAGTTTCATCCATGGCGCGGGGCTGACCGACGCAAACGAAACTGAATCGTCCCATGTCGCCGGGAACCAGGACGGGTTGGCCGATCGGGCGGTAACGATCGGGGAGCTCGGGATGGCCGGCGGGAAATGCGCGCGTGGCGCCTTTGCGGTGGATGCACAGTTTCTTGGGGCGTCCCCCGACTTCATGGGTTTCCATTTTGGCGATGTTGTGCGCCACGTCGTAGATCAGATGCATATCGAGTTGTTCGGCGGGTTTCTCGAAAACCTGCGAAAATGCCGCTCGAACGAGGTGGTTCATGATTTGGCGGTTGGCCCACGCGAAGTTGGCGGCCGCCGCCATGGCGCCGAAGTATCGCTGACCTTCGTTGGAATGCACTGGAGCGCACACCAGTTGCTTGTCGGGCAGTTCGATGCCGAATTTTTTTGGCGTGTCGCGGAGCTGCCGGATCGCATCGTCGCAAATCTGATAACCCAGTCCACGCGAACCGGAATGGATCATGACGACGATTTGTCCTTCGGCGAGGCCCATGACCGAAGCAGCGACGGGGTCTTCGACTTGATCGACGATCTGCACCTCGATGAAATGGTTTCCGCTGCCGAGCGTTCCGCACTGATCCCGCCCCCGCTCATAAGCGCGGTCCGAGACGTAATCGGGTCGCGCTTTTTCGAGGCATCCCTTGGCTTCGGTCATTTCAACGTCGGAATCCCAGCCGTAACCGCGTGCAACAACGTACGCGGACCCTTCTTCGAGCAATCGCGTCATTTCGTTTTTGGCGAATTTATTGCCGCCGCCCTGCCCGACGCCGCACGGAACCGTGGCGAACAGCGTGTCCACGAGTTTCTGGATTCGGGGTTGTACGTCGGAAAGGTTCAGGTTCGTTCGGATGAGACGAACGCCGCAGTTGATGTCGTAACCGACGCCCCCGGGACTGATGACGCCGCCCTCTTCCGGGTCTGTGGCCGCCACCCCTCCGATGCAAAACCCGTACCCCCAGTGAATGTCGGGCATCGCCAACGAATACTTCACGATC
>CAIVHJ010000328.1 GCA_903905665.1 uncultured Phycisphaerales bacterium | reverse complement strand
GTCCTTTTCTCGCGATTGCTGTTGCTGTTGCCGCTGACACGTTTTTTGTATATGTATAATTTATTATGGTGCCGTCCTTCTTCTTGGCCTGCAGAAGAGTGTTTGCGCTATCAAATTTCTGATAAATTATTGCGCTGGAATCCGTAATAGCATCGGGGTCATCAGCAGTTGGTGGCGCAGGCGGAGTTGTTCGCCGTTCAGACCGGTGGCCGGGTGGTCGCTGTAACATTTGAACCGCACCCGCTTCAAATTGTCACGCCGAATCGAGCGCCCGAGCGACTGATGACCCTCGACGAAAAAACGTCTTGTTTGGCTCATCTGGGGGTGGATGTCACCGTCGTTCTGCAAAGCGAACCGGGCTTGCTCGGTATGGAACCGGAAAATTTTGTCGAGCGGATCATCGTCGATTCGTTTGCTCCGACTCACGTGGTGGAAGGGCGATCGTTTGGTTTCGGAAAAGGCCGTCGGGGAACGGTGGATTTGTTGCAGCAGATGGGGCGGCGACACGGTTTTGAAATGTTCGTGGTGGACCCCGTGACGGTTCAGGTGAAGGGTGGAGAGACAGTTTTCGTATCGAGTTCGCTGGTCCGACAATTGCTTCGGGAGGGTCGCGTGCATGAGGCCCGGTTGTGTTTGGGACGGCCGTATCGGCTGACGGGGGTCGTGCAGCACGGTCATGGTCGCGGCGTCGAATTTGGATTTCCGACGGCCAATCTGGGACAGATCGAACAAATGATTCCCGCCGAAGGTGTTTATGCCGGCTTGGCGATTGTGAACGAACAATCCTGGCCCTCCGCGATCAGCGTGGGTACGGCGCCGACGTTTGGCGACAATCGAATGCAGGTGGAGGCGCATTTGCTGAAAGGCGGCCGGGATTTTACCGGTGAGAGAATTCGGTTGAGTTTCGGCGAGTGGATTCGCGCTCAGCAGCGATTCGCGTCAGCAGAGCAACTGAAAGAGCAAATTCGGCAGGATGTTTCCCGCGTGCATCAGTGGGTGGAGGCGTCGCGTGACTGGATCGAGTCATAAGCAACCGTTGAATTTTGAATCGACGTATCGCAAGGTCGGTGCCGTCGTCTCTGGTTGGAAGCGCCCGTTGTTGTTGACGCACCGTCGCCCGGATGGAGATGCTATTGGGGCGATGACGGCGATGTACCGGATTTTCAAATCGCGGGGGTGTTCGCCGACGGCGTTGATATTCGATCCTGTTCCTCCGCGTTATCAATTGTTGACCGGCTGGGCGGATCTGGCCCCGTGGCGGTCCGAGGATTCAAATCGTATGGTCGATCAGTCGGATGGGATTATGATCGTCGATACATGCGCCTATTCGCAGCTACCGGATGCTGAAAAACTTCTTTGCGCGGCTACGCTGCCGATAGTCGTCGTGGATCATCACGTTACTCGTGACGCGATTACCGAATTAGTGGTGTCCGATCCGACGGCTTCCGCCGCGTGTGTACTGATTTGGGAGATGGCGTCGGTTTTGGGTTGGCCGTTGGACGACGAGACGGTTTCGGCATTATTTGCCGGAATCGCAACGGATACCGGCTGGTTCCGACACGCCAACACCGACGCGCGGACTTTGGATATCGCTGCTCAGATGGTCGCGCGAGGTGTTCGTCCGAATGAAATATATCAGGCTTTTTATCTTTCGGATTCCGAGGCGAGGGTTCGCTTGATGGGGGCGGTCCTTCGTGAGATGGAATTGCATGTCGCCGGTCGTTTGGCGGTCACGACGATTACACCGGGGCTTTTGCATCAGTGCGGTGCGTCGTCAAGCGAGACGGAGGATTTGGTGAACGAGCCGTTGCGATTGGCTTCGGTGGATTCGTCGGTGCTGTTTCAGGAAGAGAGTGGGGGGGTGATCAAGGTGAGTCTTCGGAGCAAAGGGGCTGTGGACGTGGCCCGAGTGGCTCAGGAATTCGGCGGTGGGGGACACGCCTTGGCGGCGGGGGCGCGATTGCATCAGCCTCTCGATGAAGTCAAACAGATCATCATCGCCCGAATGTGCGAGGAACTGAATCAATGAACCTCGATTTCCTCGCTGTCCGTTTCACGAGCGATGCTTCACACATGATCCGTCGAGGGTTGCATGGTGTGTGGATGGGGGCGATGGTTCTTGCTTTCTCAACCGTCGCGTGGGCGATTCCTCCCCAATTGCTCGAACCGGTGCATCGGGATTCCCTGGCTGCAATCATGATTGATCCCGGTACCCCGCGTCAAAATTCGGAACCAGCCTATCAAACGCTGCTGAAGTTGCTCCGCAAAGGAAAGGAAATAGGTTTGGCGGGCAAGTGGAGTCAATCCACACAGCTGTTGATGGATTCCCTTTCCATCTGGCCTCTGGTGAAGGAATTTCCACGAGTGTACGTTTTGCACGATCTCCAGTTCGGTCCCGACGAACTCGGTCAGATACGGATCAAAAGCGCCGCGATGTCGATCGCCTTGTGGACGCGAGGGAAAAACACATCGATTCAGCAGTTCATTCAGCGCTTGCTCAATCTTTATACGGACGAAAGCAATTCTACTCTGGAGAAATTTGAGGTGGGGAGCGGCAATTTTCATCGTTTGGTGGATCGTCGCTTGTCGCGCTGGGCGGTCTGGGAATGGGGCGTCGTGGGCGACTGGTTTGTTTTCAGTTGCGGGCCTGGTGGTACGGAGCGCGTGCGATCGGCACTGAATGATCCCCAATTGCGCCTGGCTTCCGTTGATTGGTTTGTTGCCGGTTGCCGTCGAATCGAAGCCGAAAAAGCCAACTTGGTCGCCTATCTCAATGCACGGGAATTGCAGAAACGAACGCAGGATGCCTCGGACGATCGTTTGGCGCGAATGATCACCGCGATGGGGTGGGAGGATTGCGAGCGTCTGTTGTGGTCGTTGAACTGGTCCGCGCGGGGTGTGTCGCTGACCTCGCTTCATGACGTGGGCGGCAACGATCGGTTGACGCATCGCGCCGATCCCGAAACACTGTCATCTCAATACCTCTCGGCGATTCCCGCTGCCGCGACATGGTACATCCCGCTGGAGTACGACGGGGCGACGATGCTGCGCGGATTGGGTTCGCTCGGCCTGTCGGTCTTCAAGCCGGATGAGCAGCAGAAGATATTGTCGGATTGGCAGGAGATGGTGGAATCGCAGAAAATCGACGTCGATACCGATCTGCTGAACCAGTTGGGTAACCACGTCATCGTTCACAACCATCCAAGGCATCCGCTGGGATTGCCCATGATGTGTACCCTCATGATCGAAATCAAGGGGGATTCAAATCGCGTTCGCACCACCGTGGACCGAATGCTGAATTATTGGTCGAAACTTCTGGATTCGCGTCGCAAGAACTCTGAGGTCGATTCGATTGCTGCACCGAGCATCCGGCGCTGGGACGACGGAATCTGGTATGTTCAAATGGGGATCTATGGTCCGGCGGTGTTTGTGACCGACGGGTGGATTATTTTCAGTTATTCTCCGGTGGCGATTCGTGAGATTCTTCAACCGGCGGCGCCGGAAGCGACCGTGACAAAACCTTGATGGAACGTCAGGTTCGTTTGAATTGCCGTTCGAGGTCGGAAAGGGTGAATCGAAGCGCCGTTGGTCGTCCGTGGGGGCAATTGCTGCTCTTTTCGACGAATTCTCGCTGTTGGAGCAGAGATTGGATTTCCTCGGCGCTGAGCGGATCACCGGCTTTGACCGCCGCTTTGCAAGCCGCCATCGCCAGCACTTCTTCGAGCAGCGCCTCCGAATGAACGGCGGATTCCTTTTCGATCAGCCGATCCGCCAGATCACGCATGAAGTCTGTTACGATGGATGACGGCAACAACGCCGGAAAACTCTGAACGGCGATAGTCTCCGGGCCGTATCGAGTGATTTCGATTCCGAGTTTTTGCAGCAAATCCTGATGCGCCTCCACCGCCGATAATTGCCTCAACGGCAGAGTTACCGTTTCAGGAAGAAGCAATCGCTGCGATTCCAGCGAACCGGTCGTCATCTTTCGTCGAAGCTGCTCGTACAAAATTCGCTCGTGAAGCGCGTGTTGGTCGATGATGACCAGTCCGTCCTGGGTCTCGGTGACCAGATAGGTACGATGCAGTTGAATGGCGCGTGCCTGATCGACAGACGGAGCCGAAGAAGGCGCAGGTGTCACGGATCGTTCTTCGGCATGAAACATCTGCGCCAAATCCGAAAAACGAACGGAAGACGGCCGCACCGCCGACGGCCCTTCACCGGAGAAGGACGAAGGACCGATAGGGGGTGGACTTGCCTGTTTGAAAAACTCTGCGATTCGGCGTCGTTCTTCCGTCTGTTGTTCCGGGGATAGCGCGGGTGCGCTTCTATGCGTGGACAGGGAAGGGGTCAGATCATGCTGCAACAGGGCATCGCGCAAAGCCGATAAAACCTGCGAATAAATTACGTTGGAATCCTGCCAGCGAACTTCGATTTTGGTGGGATGAACGTTCACATCGACCGACGACGGGTCGATCGTCAGAAAAAGAAAAACAATCGGGCTGCGCGACGGCTCCATCAATCCACGATAGGCCTCTCGAACGGCATGGCCGATGAAACGGTCGCGGATGTAACGACCGTTGAGAAATAGGTATTGCCATTGCGTTCCCGCGCGGTTTTGTGAGGGTTTGGCAATGTATCCATCGATGCCCAGTCCTCGCTCTTCTCGCTGAATCGAAATCAGATCAGACAAAGTCTCCTCGCCGAAAAAACGCCCGATCCGCTGCAATCGCGTTTCTCCCGCCGGAAGTTGTAAAATCACTTTGTGCGGCGTTCGGTAAACAAACTCGACTTCGGGTTTCGGCAGGGCGAGTCGTGTCAGTTGCTCCTGAATGTGCCCGGATTCCGTCTGTGAGGATTTGAGGAATTTTCGCCGAGCCGGAACATTGAAGAACAGGTCGCGCACCTCCACCGTCGTCCCTACCGGACATCCGACCGATTGCTCGGCTTGAATCGCCTCGCCGGCAACGTGAATCTGACCTCCTTCGAGGACGTCATGGGATCGTGAGGTGAGAATTAAATGCGACACCGCTCCGATGCTGGCCAAGGCTTCGCCACGGAACCCCAGCGTATGAATGCAGTAGAGGTCGTCCTCCCGAACGATTTTGCTGGTGGCGTGAGGGGTGACGGCGAGTCGGAGTTGGTCAGCGGGGATTCCATGCCCGTTGTCGGCGACTTGAATCAGTTTTCGTCCGCCGTCTTCGATCGTGAGTTGAATGCGTGTCGCGCCGGCATCAAGTGCGTTTTCGACGAGTTCTTTGACCACGCTGGCGGGGCGCTCGATGACCTCACCGGCTGCGATTTTGTTGACCAGCAGGTCGGGGAGTTTTTGAATGGGGCATACAGTAACCGTCATGGGGGATCATTATATCACATGACGCGGAAACCCAACGCCCACACCAAAATACACGTTCATGGACTGCGGGCATCGTTTGTTTGCCATTTCGCTCGCTCCTGAGATAGTTTGAGAACATCTGAGAATGGTGGGGAATATCTCCTCGCGCAATTTTTGCAGCCAACTTGTCTTTTGGAACACAATCCGGTGCCCAAAACCAACGATATTATCGGACCTTGCCTGTTTGGTGTATGGAATTGCCGAACTGGATGCCTATTTTTGCCGACGATTTGATATGCTGGAGTGTCGAGTTTCGGAAGCCGAGATTGGACCGATTTCGACCACAGATTGATGGGGAGGCAGGAGATGTCAATTCAACCAGTTCAATCCGTTACGCAGGTTCCGGTGGGTCTGGTTGCGGGATCAGTGCCGCTTGGGAATCTGATAGATCCGACCCGGAGTTTGGGCGAGCAGGCGGCGGCGTTATTGCTCCAGGTGCAGGCGAATGTGGCCCGCGAGACGGTCAATTTGGGAGAAAGTCCCGAAAGCCGACGGGCTTACCTTGCGACGCTGAAAGCGCGGCGAGAAGAAGCGAGGGCCGAACAGCACGCCCGGCAGCGAGAGGCGGAGGCTGACGCCTACGTTCGTGAAAAACAGCGGGAAGCCGCTCAGATCGAAGAAGAAAACAACCCCAACCGACTAAACTACACCGCATCCGAACTCCGAAAAATGCAGGAAACCGCCCAGCGCCTCAACCTCATCGGTTGAAGTCGAACACATATCCGCCATCAATCAACACAAAACAATCAGGATGGACGTTTGACGATCACGACCGAATTCGTGCCCAGCATGCCGAAAGAATTGTTGAGGATGTAGTCCACGCGCTCCACATGTCGGGGCTGATTGAGCACCAGCGTGGGAAAAGCGCACTGGGGATCGAGGTTCTCGACGTTAATGGTGGGATGAACAAGGTGATCGACAAACGAAGGAAGATTACCAGCCAATTCCAAAGCACCCGCCGCTCCCATCGCATGACCGATGAAACTCTTGGTATTGTTCACATAAGTCGATCGACATCCCTCAAACACCTGCCGCACCGCCGCCATTTCCTGTATGTCTCCCACCGGCGTCGAGGTCGCATGGGTATTGACGATGTCGATTTGGTCCGGTGAAAGTCCCGCGCGAACGAGGGCCAAATTCATGCACTGCATCAAACGTTCGGTCTCAGGAACGACGGGATCGCGAGCGTCAGAATTCATGGCATACCCGACCACCTCGGCGAGAATTTTTGCGTTTCGTTTTCGCGCGTCGGTCAGGCGCTCGAGGACGTAAACGCACCCGCCTTCCGCGACGACGATGCCGTTACGGGCTTTGTCGAACGGTCGGGAAGCCTTCGCCGGATTGGGATGTTCAGCCAGCGCCCCCTGACTGGCGAAACTGGCAAACACGCCGAAAGAGTGAATCGATTCGGATAC
>CAIVHJ010000327.1 GCA_903905665.1 uncultured Phycisphaerales bacterium | reverse complement strand
ATGACATCTTGAAAGGATCGACTGCGGAAACTAACCCTTACTATTCTGATTTCGCATACCTGGCCGCAATTGCAGCTCACGACGAGGACAAGATACAGGACGGTGCGGGGTTTGCCCGGCTTATCAAACAGACCTCCTATGGCATACTAAACCCACGCCTCAGCAGAGACTGGGATCTCCCGCACCTCCTGATGCATGTGGGAATAATCAGAACCGTTTTCGATGCACTGCCGTCCAATTGAGAACGCTGACATTGAGAGGAGCTACATGTTAAACAACGACAGACAGGGCAAGGCAAAGCGTGCACTGCTAATAGTGTTGAAGCAGTTCAGACGGCCACGGATATTTATGGCATTCCTGGCTGTCTGCGTGTTTGCGTGGACCCTAATGCACTTGGACTACCTGCCAAAGCCAGTCACGCCGGCCGCTCATAACCTTCCCGGCGCACTTCCCAAGCAGACGGCAGTACAAGAGCAAGCGAGCGAATATTCGGTTACCCCAGGCTCCGCAGCGCAAACCGATGCTCATAAAGTAATCTGCAGGGTTACCGCAGAGTACACGGGCAAGCCCATTCCTGGTGTCGTAATCTCCGTGCGACAAGGTGATTTACCGGTGATTGAAGTTGTTTCCGACGAGGATGGCCGCTATATGGTAGAAGGTCTTCCTAATGGCCAATACCAGCTTCGATTGGAACGTGCCAAGGGGCCTCTGGGAAAGGATTGGTGCATTCCGGACAAGCGTGCCGCGATTCTTGTGCGTGTTGCCGGGGCTGACGTCGAAGGTATCGACTTTCAATTGGCAAAAGCCGTATCGATTTCAGGAACAGTCGTCGATGACAACGACACGCCGTTGTCCGATGCCGTAGTGATATTGATAGAACGCAGCAACGGTCCGCCGCTCAGCATGACCAATAGTTGTTCCGATGGCACTTTCTTGTTGTCCGGCGTCAAGCCAAACCAGCGCTACTGCCTGGACTGCAAGGCAACGGGTTGCGCTCCGATTGTTCCTGTACCCGTTAAGGTGCCGTGGGACGAGTCCGTATCCGGCATAGTATTGCGGCTTTCACGCGGCGGGGGCGCATCTGTTTCCGGACACGTACTCAACCTTGAAAGCCAGCCGCTCGGAGGCGTCTTCGTCGTGTGTGATGGCCAGGACGTCGTCGTTCCCACGACAACAGCCGCGAACGGCGTCTTTAGTTTTAGCCGATTGGCCGCAGGCAAGACCGCGATAACGGCTACCTTAGGCTCTGAGTCTGCGAGCGTGATGCAGGAGATGGCGCCCAATCGGATCGTGAGCGGGCTAGACCTGGTTCTGGATTGCCCGACTTACAGTGGCAGTGTTTCCGGAAGACTCGTGGAGGCCAGTGGCACTGCCCCGCTTGAGGGGACTTTGGTGGCCGTACAATCCCTCGGGCTTGACTCCCCCGGCTCGGCTACTCTCGATGCCTACCGGGGTGCCCGGTATTTGTCTTCCTCTATGATCGATGAACAGGGGGCATTTGAACTCTTGAACCTTGAAACGGGTTCGATCGTTGATCTCTTGTTCCAAAAGAGGGGGATTCTGTATTCGACTGGCTTGTTTTCGATTCGCGTTCCAAGCCGGGGTCTGTCGGGCATAGTCAAAGGCCCCCTTCCTGGCTTCGAGAAACCACATGTCTCACTTTCCGGCACGGTCGTAATGCAGCAGACGGGCACGCCGATTCGCAACTTCGCGATTGGTTGTGGATCTGTGATAGGTGCGGACTTTATGCGCCGAGTGAACGATCCGGAGGGCCGCTATGAACTGGATAACGTCGAACTCTCAAGCGGCGATTACGTCTACGCGAAGGCAGATGGTGGCGCAATCGGCTGGGAACAGGTGCACTTGGGAGAAGAAACGAAACAGGTGCATGTGGACATAAAGATCGGCGTTGGCAGTTCCGTCGCAGGGCGTGTTGCTGACTCGTCCGGCGCGCCGGTGAGAGACGCCCAAGTCTCGTTTTCATTGCGCGACACAGAGGCTGCCCGGACGGACGCAAACGGACGCTTTCAATTCGAACATGTAGAGGCCGGTGAGCATTCCCTCGTCGTCGAGCATCCAGAGTATTCAGTCTATCACGGCCCGAAATTCAACACGGAGGAGGGCAAGCCGACGCAAGACGTCCTCGTCACGCTGAGCCGCTATGGCTCCATCACTGGCACTGTGGTAAACATGGACGGCAGTCCTGCGAGCGGCGTTGACGTGGAAATCGTCGGTGT
>CAIVHJ010000326.1 GCA_903905665.1 uncultured Phycisphaerales bacterium | reverse complement strand
GCCTCGGCCCTCACTCCGTGGCGAGGGTTGCATTCCGGTGGATTGGCAGCAGGAACCGTCTCAGAGGCCGGCATCCCGTCTGGTGACGGGAGACGATGGAGTACACATGTTTCGATCCAGACCACAACTTGGAGCCATTGCGCTCGACATTGGAAGTCGCGCGATCCGAATGCTTCAACTAACCGCGTGCGGAACGGAAATCAGCGTGGCCGCCATCGGCGAAGTCGATCTTCCTTTGGATCGCCGCCGTGCCGAGGAGCGGGAAAATCTCGTGATCCAGTCCATTCAAAACCTGTATCGTTCCAAAGGTTTTTGTGGCCGACGTGTCATCCTGGTGGTTCCCAATGACGTGGTTCAATTCAAAAGTTTTCGGCTTCCAGCCATTCCTGACAGCGAAATCGAAGAGGTTGCGCGCTTCGAAGCCGAGGAACGATTCGGCTTTTCGGAAGGACAGGCGGAGTATCGTTTTCTGAAGGCGGGAGAGGTTCGGCAAGGTCAGGAAGCCCGACACGAAATCATTGCCATGGGTTGTCCGGCCGCCGCATTGAAGGCGCTGGTGCGAATTGTGGATCAATGCGGATTGGTGTGCGAGGCCATTGACGTGGCGCCTTGTGCGATGGTGAGGGGCTTTGAGCCAGGGGAACAACAGAATCCGGAGCAAACCCGAATCTATGCTGATCTGGGCCAACTTTCCTCACGGGTCAGCATCACACGCGGTGGCGAAGTTGTCTTCGTCAAAATGATCGCCGTGGGGGGACAGCAACTTGAGGAACTCGTGGCGAAAAAATTGAACCTGTCTTTTGGTGAGGCGGCTGGGCTTCGGCAGCAGGTTCTTCGCCATTACATGTCGAATAAGTCGGACACCACCGCAGGTTTGGACCCGCAGATTCTGGAGTCGGTTTCAGAGGCGATCCGGCCCGCGCTCGATCAACTGGGCAAGGAAATCGGCCTGTGTTTGCGGTATTTCTCGGTGACTTTCCGAGGGGTTCGTCCAGACGAAATCGTCTGTCTGGGGGGACAAAGCCACGATCCCCATGTGTTGCAGGTCATTCGTGAAGCCGTTGGAATCGGCACGGCGGTCGGCGATCCGTTCACCCGAATCAACAAAGAAAATATCTCGGATGAGATCCTTGGGACTCATCCTCGTCCCGAATGGTCAACCGCGGTGGGCCTCGCACTTCGAGGCCTCATCCGAGGCCGTGAAAAACAGGTAGCGTGATGCAAACGATTGATTTTACACCGCAATGGTATCGAACCAACCTTCAGGCGTCCCATGATCGCCGCAAAGGATTGGGCTATCTCGGTGTAATTTTGCTGCTGATCGTCGGAGGAGGCATTTTTAACGAAGTGCGTATCCGAGAAGCACGTGCGGACCTGACCCAAAATGAACAGAACCATCGCAAGGCCATGGAAATGCAGGCCGATCTCAACAAGCTCCGGGAAGAAAAGGACGCCACGGCCGCTCGAGTGCGCCGCTATGACCAGGCCAATTCGTCGGTTCCGGTTTCGATCATCATGGCGGAGATTTCTCATTGTCTTCCGGAGGATGTTCGGCTGAGCGATTTTACGCTTCAACGCGGAACGGAAGGGGATGAAGGGAATCGAAACCGGCACGTCGGATCAAAAGATCCCGTCCCCGCAAAAACGTCGCTTCCCGACTTATGCGACACCAAAGTGACGCTCAAGGCACAAGCGACCGACGATGCTCAAATGGCGACGTTTGTTCGGCGACTGAGCGAATCGGCGCTCTTCGGCAAAATCGACCACAAAACATCCACAAGTCACCCGTGGAACCAGCGAGATATCGTTGAAAAAGAAATCACGTTGTACATTAACAACGGGGAACGGTTTAAGCCCTCATGAACGTCAACAAGCGAGAACAAGTAATCACACTTGCCGTGGCAATTGGACTGGCCGGTTTGTTTTTGGCCCTGTGGTTTAAGCCACGCCTGAACGAATTGCGCCACATCCAGCAGCAAAACGTTCAGCTCGCACAGGAAACACAAACCATCGCGCAAGAATGTCAGCAAGTGACGTCTCTTCGCGAGGAGCTGGGGCGATACAGTGACGTGTTGTCTCAGGCCCGGACGCGCATTCCCCAGAAAGATCACAGTCTGGAGTTCGAAGGCTTTCTGCGGGATCTGGGGCGAAAGAAACAGCTGGTTCGTTCGGGGATCGGATCGGAGCGATCGAAGGAATTTCTGAAAGATGGCCTCGAAAGTCGAAGCGATGGGCTCGTCATCAAGGAATACATCGTATCTTTCCGATCGGATTTTGATCCCTTTTATGCGTTTCTGGGGGATCTTGAAAACGCTGAACTGCTGGCGCGAGTCTGGAGTCTGACCGTCAAACCCGTCGAGGGACGTGGTGAATTTGATGTGGAAATGAAATTGAACACTTACTTTGGAGACCTCTAGGAACCTCCATGTCATCTCCGTTGAAAACAGGGTGGGATCATTTGCGAAGCCAGATACTGGCTGCTCCGCTCAAGAGCGGGATTCTGGGCGTCTTGGCTCTGGTTCTGGTGGTTCTGGTCGGTAAATCCCTTGTTGGAAAAACCCCGGCCCCCGCTACAGCCGGGGAAAACAAACCAATGGCTGCGCAGGCACCGTCCTCCACCGATCGTTCCATTATGTCCGCCTCAACGACAGACTCCCAATCGACAACGGCAACCAATGCAGGCCCGACAAAACCTCAGCCCCCTCAGATTTCCTGGGCCACAGTACGAACGGAACTGAAACGAAATCCATTTGAATGCTCGTGGTGGTCGCCACCTTCACCCGACGCAGCAGAGAACCCCTCTCCCGAGGGTGCGGATCCCGATACGAATCGCATCAAAAAATTCTTCGAAAAAGAACAGACCGTCGAGGACCGTGCGGCCGCTATTCGAAAAGGCCTGGCCTTGAGCGGAGTCAACGCCGCCACGCCGCAAAGTCCGGCTCGCGCCTTGATCAACAGCCGGCTGTATGAAGTCGGCAACAGCATCTCGTGTCAGATCGGAAAGCAGATGGAACAGTTCGTGTTGATCGAAATCACGGGCGATGTTGCTCGTGTGAAAGACCGACGTGGTGAAGTGTATTCGTTGGAGACCTTCAAACCGAATAAAAATAAAGCACCTTAAACGTGCCTCGTTAATGGATCAGCGTCCTTGGCGCAGACACGTGGGCGAGGAGTAATTCTCATGCGGAATCGGACAACGAAATTCAGTGGACAAACGGCGGCTCATCTCATTCTGGCCGTGTTGTGTTTGGGTCTGGGAGTATCGATGGCGCAGGAACCCCAGCCTTCCAGCGGATCATCGAAAGAACCGCTGCCTTCAAAATCAGCCACGGGACCGGCCGAATCAAATCCCGCAGCGTTTCCCAATCCCCCGCCTCCCGAGGATGAGCACCCGGCGGTGCTCCGCCTCACGGCTCAGGGAGATATCGAGGAATTTCATGTGTATGATGCGGACCTGTATTCGGCACTCTTGATGCTTCGGTTTGAATCCAAGCAGAATATGATCTTTGGCCCGGAAACACAGGGCAAAAAAATCACCGTCAGTCTTTATAAAATGTCTCTCGACAAGGCGCTGCATTACATCCTTGATCCACAGGGGTTCGCCTATCGCAAGAAAGACGGCGTGATCGAAATTTATACGAAAGAACATCTCAAACAAATCATCGAAAGCGAACAACCCATCCTCACGCGTTCCCTCCGCCTGAACTATATCAGCCCGGAAGACGCCATCAAATTGCTCGAACCGTTCAAGAGCGACAAAGGAACCATCGTATCCGGATCCGGGAAAGCCGGTACGGCTTCCACCGGGGGGGCCATGGGTTCCTCACAAAGTTCGGCGATCGAAGACCTGCTTGTGGTCAAAGACTATGAAGAAAACATCAAGGAGATTGAAAAACAACTGGCAGTTTTGGATCAACGCCCCAAACAAGTCCTAGTCGAAGCCACCATTCTTCGGGCCACCCTCAACGAAAGCAATGCCATGGGGATTGACTTCAATTTGCTGGGGGGCGTGGATTTCGAGAAACTCACTGTCGCCAATCATATCACTTCTCCACTGCGTCTGGGACCCAATGTTGCCGTCAGCGCCGGTACGACGGGCAGCACGGGAACGTCCACGACCGGCACTGGAACGACCACCGGTTCGGATTACAACCGATTGGCCAATACCGTTCCTCTGTCCAAAGTGGACGATATCACCGTCAGCACGCAGACCAACTTTGCCAATGCTGTTCCCTCCGGCGGATTGACACTCGGAATCACTTCGAACGATATCAACGTGTTTATTCGCGCGCTGGAAGCGGTAACCGACGTGGCGGTTCTGGCCAATCCCAAGGTACTCGTTGTTAACAAGCAGGAATGTAACTTTCTCGTCGGCGGACGCGACGGCTACCGTGGCGTATCGACCGCGACCGTGACCTCGACCACCGAAAGCGTCGAGTTCCTGGAAACGGGAACGCAGTTGAAATTCCGACCGTTTATCAGCAGCGACGGTTATGTTCGCATGACGGTCAATCCGAGCGACAGCACGGGTGGAATCAACGCCCTCGGACTTCCTTTCCAGCGAACAACCGAAACCACGACGGATATTCTGGTCAAGGACGGTCACACGATTCTGATCGGTGGATTGTTCCGCGACACCTCGACCACCGGACGGTCGCAAATCCCATTGCTGGGAAGCATTCCTCTCATAGGCGCGGCGTTTGGTTCGAACGCCGATTCGACCATTCGTGAGGAAGTGATTATTTTGCTCACCGTCCGAATTATCGAGGATCAGGATGCCTATGCCGCACACAGCGCCGAAGTGCTCGACGACATGGAGCGACTCCGTGTCGGAGTCCGCGAAAGCATGATGCCGTTCGGACGCGAACGTCTCGCTCAGGTCAATTATCACAAGGCGCTGGAATATGCCGCCAAAGGATGGGACGGACTGGCCCTGTGGCACAACAAACTGGCCATTCACAATCGACCCTCCTTCGTTGACGCGATCAAACTCCGCGAGGAACTGCTTCAAAAACGAGAGGTCGATTATGAAGGATCGCTGATTCGAAATTTCCTTCACGAAAAGATTCTGGAGGAACAAGGACAAAAGAACGGCAAAACACATGCCCCGGAATCCCCGACGGACGAAGGGACTCCCGCAATGCAGGACATAAAACCGGACGATAAGGAGATCGCCGAATGAGCAAACGAACAGGAATCAGCGGACTGCTGTTGCTGCTGTTGTTGGGATGCCAATCCACGGGAACCATGCAGGAATCCCGCCAACTGGCTGAAAAACGCTTCGGCCAGCAGAAAGCACGCTTGAAATACGTCCTCGCTCAGGAGCAACTCGATCGCGGTCAGTTGCCCGAATCTCAGAAGTTGATACAGGAAGCCATCGGCCTCGATCCCGACGAACCCTCGTATGTCCTGTTGATGACAAAAATCTGCCTCGAACAGGGAGACTTCGTCAAAGCCGACGCCGTCGTAAGGTCGATCCCCGAAACGAATCCCCCGCTTCCCGAACAGGTGTATTTAATCGGATTGATCGCCGAACGCAACAACCAAATGGAACAGGCGCTCCAGTCTTATTTCCGCGCCTCTCAACTGGATTCTCATAAAATTGAATACGTCCTCGCTTGCGGGGAAATCCTTGTGACCCTAGACCGCAACGAAGAAGCCCTGAGCTTCGTCGATTCCCGGTTGGCGGATTTCAACGGACACGGCAGATTGCAGGCCCTGCGCGGCGAAATCCTGATCCTGCTCGGCCGCGACCGCGAAGCCGCATCGGCCTTCGGTGCCGCCGCCGCCCAATTTCCCAATGACACGAATCTTCTGGAATCACAGGCCATGGCTTTGTATTGGGCCGGAGATTATGCCGAGGCCGTCGCCGCCCTGCGCGCCTTGCGAAGTCAGATTCATGACACCATGCCTCCCCATACATCCCGTGCCTTGGCCCACGCCTACATGGAAATCGGGGAGTATATCACCGCACAGACTTATCTCGAGGAGATAACCTCGCGAGATCCAGAGGATATCTCCGCCTGGATGCTTCTCGGCCAGTGTCATTTGGCCCAGGATCATCTCGATGCGGCTGGCGAAACCGTCCGTCGGCTTGTCGAATTGGCTCCGGACAAACCAGGAACGCTCGCGTTGCAAGGTTATGTATTGTTGCGAAAGCAGCAACCCGCCGACGCACGTCGCGCGCTGGAGGCTGCCCTGCGGAATGACCCCCGCGACGGATTAGCGTGGTGCCTGTTGGGACAGGCAGCCGAATCCATGAATCAACCCCAACGGGCCCGCGAATGCTATGAACGCGCCTTGGCTTTGCGCGACGATGACCCATTGGCTTTGCGCCTTCTTCAACAGGTGCAACAAACCCAGTCGCCGACGTTGCATCCGGCGGCCTTGAACGGGTCGTCGGACTAATCCCGGCGAACCGGGATGAAAGGAATTACGGTGAAACCAACTCAATCACAAAAAGTCCTCGTAGTGGATGACGAAGTGCATATTGTCAACGTCGTGGCGATGAAGTTTCGCCTCGCCGGTTTCGAGGTGACCACGGCCCGCGATCCGCAGGAGGCTCTTGAAGCCGCCAAAAACGTCATCCCTGATCTCGTGATTACCGATCACCAGATGCCGGGCGGCTCCGGTGTGGACCTGGCCAAATGGCTCAAAGCCACACCCGCCACCGCCTCGATCCCTGTCGTCTTGTTGACGGCATACGACTTTTCGATTGTGCGGGAACAACTGGAGGACAGCAACGTCCGCGAAATTATGGCCAAACCTTTCAGCCCCCGCGAACTCGTTCAGCGATGCCAGGCGATTCTGGCGAGCGCTGCGGTCTGAATGTGAGTGATCATGGCACATAGTGTGTTACAACATCCTCTTGAGCAGCAGGACCATGATTTCCTGTCATGGGCAGAATCCTGGTCTGGATTGGGGGTGTGGTGCACTCTATGGGATGCCCAGGGCCAGATCATCAGCCCGACCCCTTCCGGAGCACCCTTCTGGAAAGCCCTCTGGAATCACAGTCAGGAATTCCGAAACGAAATCTCCAAAGGAATTCGGCAAAATCCGGAGCGTTCATTCTCAATTCCACTGACGGACCTTGAGGGTTTGCGATTACACGGCATTCGTCTTCAAACCACTGCTGGTGCACTGGTACCAAATCCCATTCTCATCGTCGGACTTATTGTGTCTCATGCCCCGTGGGATGAAAACTTGGCGCGACTTTGTTCCCGATGGCAACTGGATGAACAGGTTTTGACCACCTGGGCCCGCCAACACCCGCCGCTGATCTCCGATCAGGCCTCCTGCGTTCTTGATCTGGTCGCACAGGGCGCCCGAAATCTCCACCTGTCTTGTCATCAGACTCACGAACTGACTCAAATGACCGATCAACTCGGTCGCGCCTACGAAGAATTAAATCTGTTGTATCGACTGGGCAGCTCCATGCGCGTGACCCAGCAACCGCGAGAGCACTTTCAGCAACTGTTTGACGAACTCGCACGAACCACCGACATCGTCGCAATGACGGCCATCCTTTACGATACCGAAGTGCTGAATCCGGACAATCGCCTGATTCTCGGCGGCGAACCAATTCTGGATGCTCCTCAGGCTTTACGGATGGCCGAAGCCCTCAGACCGCTTGTCCGCAAATCCAGCAATGCCCTGATCATCAACCAAATCCGCGATTATCCGCAACTCGACTGGGCACAGGGCTGGCTGGAACAACTGCTGGCCGTACCCATTTTGCGCAATCAAAATTGCCTGGGCATGCTCGTGGCCATCAATCAGTGCGACCGCCAGCCGTTCGACTCCACCGACGCTCGACTCCTGCACAGCGTCGTCGATCGCAGCGCCATCTATCTCGAAAACGTCCTGCTGTACGGCGACATCAACAAACTTTTCATCAGCGTTTTGCACGCCCTCGTCGCCAGCATCGATGCCAAGGATCCTTATACCTGCGGTCATTCCAATCGTGTGGCGGTGGTCTGCCGCCGTCTGGTCGAACGCAGCCGGGCCGATTCAGCCATGGCCGATCGCATCTATCTCAGCGGACTCCTGCACGATATCGGGAAAATCGGCATCTCTGAAATGATACTTTGCAAACCCGGAAAACTCACCAACGAGGAAATGACGGAAATGCACCGCCACTCCGAAGTCGGAGCCAAAATTCTCAGCGGCATCAAACAACTCGACGACGTGCTCCCGGGAGTGCTGCACCACCACGAATGGCTCAACGGATCCGGTTATCCCAGCGGACTGACTCAGGCGGAAATCCCGTGGATGGCCAAAGTGGTCGGACTGGCCGATGCCTACGACGCAATGACCACCGGCCGAAACTACCGCCCCGCATTACCCATTCAATCCGCGCTCGCCGAAGTCCGACGCTACGCGGGCGTCCAATTCTGTCCCGAATTGGCGGAAGTACTCATCCAGTTGGTCAAAGACGGACTTCCCGAAGAACTGAAATACGTCAAAAAAACCGCCGCGTTCGAAAGCGTCTATCGACGCTGGCAGGCCCCAGGACAAGAACCATGAGCGTGACCAAGGATGACGTCGGTGACTTGACTATTGTAAAGGTGGACGGCGATCTGTCCGGCGTCAATGCCGAGGAACTGCGCACCGTCGCACAGGAATGCTTACGCGATGGCCGCCGCGATTTTCTCGTCGATCTGGCCAACACCAACAGTTGCGACAGCGCCGGACTCGAAGCCCTCACGTGGCTGCATCGCCAGTGCGCAGAACAACTGGGACTG
>CAIVHJ010000325.1 GCA_903905665.1 uncultured Phycisphaerales bacterium | reverse complement strand
CGCACCCTTCGTCGCCGGACTTGGGGCAATGACTCATCGCAACTTCATGGTGTACAATACAATCGGCGGAATTCTCTGGGTCTCAATATGTTTGGGTGCAGGATATTTCTTCGGGAATTTGCGCTTGGTCCGGGATCACTTTTCTCTGGTGGTACTCGCTATCGTCTTAATCTCCATCACACCGATGATCTGGGGATACTTCAGGTCCAAGACGAATCATGCCGACAAACAGAAGTCACACTAAAACCAAGTACTTACAACCAATCGTCCAGGAGCATTTATGAGAAGATTGAAATCCATCGTTTACTTTATTGTGTCAGTCGTGGTGCTTTGTTTGAGCACGACGACGGTCCAGGCCGGTGAAGCGGATTTGGCGATTCCGGATTTGCACGAAGGCCAATTCCATATCTTCGGGCAATCGATCAGCGCCTGGAATCTGCTGTTCTACGGCGCGTTGGTCATCACCGGGACGCTCGGCATCAGCCTTCATCTGCGAGCGCAAATTAAAAAACTACCGGCGCATGAGTCGATGTTGAACATTGCCGAGATTATTTTCCAGACCTGCAAAACCTACCTCGTCCAACAGGGAAAATTCCTGCTGATGCTCTTTGTCTTCATTGCCTCCGCGATGACGTATTACTTCATCGCCCTGCAGAACGAGACGATCAAGACGGTCGCGCTGGTTCTTTTCTTTTCAGTGGTTGGCATGGGCGGTTCCTATGCCGTGGCCTGGTACGGCATTCGCGTCAACACGTTCGCCAATGCCCGAACGGCCTTCGCCTCGCTCCGAGGTCAGCCGTGGGACGTGGTCAACATCCCGCTCCGCGCGGGGATGTCGGTCGGTTTATTTCTGATCTCGCTCGAACTGGTCATGATGGTGGTCATCCTCTTGTTCGTCCCACGTCAGATTGTCGGATACTGCTTCCTCGGTTTTGCGATCGGTGAATCGCTCGGCGCCTCGGTGCTGCGGATTGCGGGCGGCATCTTCACCAAAATCGCTGACATCGGTTCGGACCTGATGAAGATCGTTTTCAAAGTTAAAGAGGACGATCCGCGGAATCCGGGCGTCATCGCCGATTGCACCGGTGACAACGCCGGTGACTCGGTTGGCCCCACAGCCGACGGCTTTGAGACCTACGGCGTAACCGGCGTCGCCCTGATCTCGTTCATCACGCTGGCAGTAACCGAGAAAGCAGGGGTGGCCAACTATCTGGATATTCAGTCCAAACTGATCGTGTGGATATTCGCCATGCGATTTCTGATGGATTTCATGTCCGGCGTGTCGTACTTCGTCAACCAGGCGATCTCCAAAATAAAATACAAGGGCTTGAAAGAGTTCAACTTCGAGCAACCGTTGAGCCGCCTGATCTGGATCGCAGCTATTTTGTGCATCTCAACGTCATTCTTCATGAGCCGGATGCTCATCGGAGACATGTCGGTCACCACGCTCGTGAACGGTCAGGAAGTGGTTAAGGCGTTGCCGAATCTATGGTGGCATCTGGCCTTGATCATAAGTTGCGGAACCCTCGCCGCGGTGCTCATTCCCGAATTCACGAAAGTATTTACCAGTTCTCATTCCAAACACGTGCGGGAGATCGTCACCGCTTCTCGAGAAGGCGGCCCTTCGCTGACCATCCTTTCCGGCATTGTGACCGGTAACTTCAGCGCCTTCTGGAATGGCATGCTAATCATGGGTTTGATGTCGGGAGCTTATTTTGTCAGTCAGCAAGGCCTCGGTTCTATCATGGGCGCTCACGCTTCCATCTTCGCGTTCGGCATGGTCGCGTTCGGGTTCCTGTGCATGGGACCGGTCACCATCGCAGTCGACAGCTACGGTCCGGTTACCGACAACGCCCAATCCATATTTGAGTTGGCCCAGACCGAAAGCATCCCCGGCATTAAAGAGGACATCAGGAAAAATTTCGGCTTCGAGCCGGATTTTCAGCTCGGCAAACATTATCTCGAATCCAACGATTCTGCCGGAAATACCTTCAAGGCCACGGCCAAACCCGTGCTGATCGGGACGGCGGTCGTAGGGGCCACAACCATGATCTTCTCGATCATCCTGCTCCTGGAAAGGGCCGGATTGCTGGCCCTGAACCTGACTGACGCTCCGGTTCTGCTCGGTTTCATCTGTGGTGGAGCAGTGATTTTTTGGTTCGCGGGCGCGTCCATGCAAGCCGTTACCACCGGCGCCTATCGAGCCGTTGAGTTCATCAAGAGAAACATGAAACTCGACAAGAAGGAGGCGGACATCGAAGATTCCAAAATTGTTGTCCGCATCTGCACTCAATATGCGCAAAAGGGAATGTGGAACATCTTCATCGCCCTGATGTCCATCACGCTGGCCTTTGCCTTCTTTGACCCGAACTTCTTCGTCGCTTACCTGGTATCCATCGCGGTGTTTGGTTTGTTCCAGGCCATTTACATGGCCAATGCCGGCGGCGCCTGGGACAATGCCAAAAAGGTCGTCGAAGTTGATCTGCGGGAAAAGGGCACCCCACTCCATGAGGCGACGGTTATCGGCGACACCGTGGGTGATCCGTTCAAGGATACCTCCTCGGTCGCCATGAATCCGATTATAAAGTTTTCGACGTTATTCGGTCTGCTGGCGGTGGAAATCGCAATCAAGATGAAGGAATCCGCCCACGCGGCACACAGGATGGACTACACGGCGATCGTGGGCGTAGCCATGCTGTTGATCTCACTTTTCTTCGTCTATCGTTCGTTTTACAAGATGCGCATTCCTCCGAAGGAGGGTACTGCCCCAGCAACGGCACATTGAACAATCCCGTTGGTGCCTGTTTCGTCGCTATCCCTCGAAGTCGTATTGAAATCATCCGGTTGCGCGGTTCTGCGCAGACTGTGCGGGGATAGTCCGTCATCAGAATCCCAGGCGGGCTTCCATCGCAAGTAACTCCTTTGACAGCAACAGATTATGTGATAGACTTGTTCACGCAACAATTGGCACGCTGGATGCTGCAATTACCGCTTAATAGCGCCTGTAAGAGTAACGCTGGAGTGAGTTTATGACGGCTTCATCCCACCCGAAATCCACCGCACACGATCTTCCGTCGCAGGTGAAGCAAAACACCGGTGAATCGGTTTTCAATTGCTATCAGTGCGGTAAATGCACTGCGGGATGCCCGTTAGCGGCGGAGATGGATTATTCGCCGAATCAGATCGTTCGGATGTTGCAGCTTGGAATTCCAGAGTTGGAAGAAGAGGCGCTCAAGACGTTTACGATCTGGTTGTGTCTGACGTGCGAGACGTGTTCGGCGCGATGTCCGCAGGAAGTGGATTTGGCGGCGATCATGGAGTATTTGCGTCAGGAATCGCTAAGGCGAGGATTGGTGCACCCCAAGGCGAAGGACATATTGGCGTTTCATCAGGCGTTTTTGGATTCGATTCGGAAGAACGGTCGGTTGCATGAGGTGGGGTTGGTGGCGGCATACAAGATGAAAACGCTGCACTTGTTGCAGGATGTACTGGTGGCGCCGAAGTTGCTGTTCCGAGGGAAACTCAAACTGTTCCCGCACTCGATTGCGGGAAAGAAAGCAGTGCAAAAGATATTCAAGCGAACCATTCAGGAAGAAGAGAAGGAAGATCATTCATGAAGATCGGGTTTTATCCCGGCTGCTCGCTGCTGGGTTCCTCGCGGGAGTACAACGAATCGCTCAAGGCGATCGCGCCTGCGATGGGGCTTGAATTTGCGGAGGTCCCGGACTGGAATTGTTGCGGCGCCACTGCCGCCCACAGTCTGGATCACCAGTTGGCGTTTGCGCTTCCGGCTCGGATATTGGCGCTTGCGGAAAAAGCGGGGATGGAGGAATTGCTGGTTCCATGCTCGGCGTGTTTCAGCCGATTGGCGGCGACGCGTTACGAATTGCAGAAAAACGCCGATCTCCGCAAGGAAATCATCGACATCATCGAAATGCCTTATCAGGGAACCGTGAAAGTTTCCAACGCGCTGGAAGTACTTTGTCGCGCGGCGGCGGCGAATTTGAACGGGAAAATCACGAAACCGTTCGCCCATAAAGTCGCGTGTTACTACGGTTGTTATCTAACTCGGCCGACGGAACTGGCGACCTGCAAACGGACCGAAGACCCACAGGAAATGGACGAGTTGATGAAGGTCGTCGGCGCCGAGCCGATCGACTGGGCGTTTAAGGTGGAATGCTGCGGAGCGGGTTTGTCGGTCAGTCGAACGGACCTGGTGGCTGGATTGTCGGGAAAGATCATCAAAGACGCGGTGCATCGGGGCGCCGAAGCGATCGTGGTGGCGTGTCCGATGTGTCATACGAATCTCGATCTTCGACGCGATGCCATCGAAGCCCAATCTCACGAACGGTATTCGATTCCGGTGTTGTACCTCAGCCAAGTGATCGGATTGGCGCTGGGAATCGACCCCAGGACGCTGGGACTTCATCGGCATCATGTGCCGGTGCGGTTTCCGGATGCTGCGCCGAACGCTTCAGCCGACTCGAAAAAGCCGGAATTGCAGTTGAGCGGTAAGGACGACTAATTTATGCCGAGAATCGGTGTATTCATCTGTCATTGCGGGGAGAACATCAGCGGCACGGTGGACTGCGCCGAGGTGGCGAAGGTGTCGGCAGAATTTCCGGGGGTGGTTCACAGTGTGGACTACAAGTACATGTGTTCCGACCCAGGTCAGAATCTGATCAAGAACGCCATTCAGGAAAAGAAACTGACGGGTGTGGTGGTGGCGGCGTGTTCACCGCGCATGCATGAACCGACATTCCGGCGGGCCTGCGCCGAGGGCGGATTGAATCCGTTTTTGTGCGAGATGGCGAATCTTCGCGAACACTGTTCGTGGGTCCATGAAAAACTGCCCGCCACGACGGAAAAGGCGATCGATTTGGTTCGGATCATGGTGGAAAAAGTCAAGCGGAACCGTCCGCTGTTTTCGATCAACGTACCGGTCACGAAGACGGCGCTGGTATTGGGGGGTGGGATTGCGGGGATTCAGGCGGCGCTGGATATTGCCAATGCCGGGCACAAAGTCATCATGGTGGAGCGACAGGCGTCGATCGGCGGGCACATGGCCCAGTTGTCGGAGACGTTTCCGACGCTCGACTGTTCGCAGTGCATTTTGACGCCGCGCATGGTCGAAGTCGCTCAGCATCCCAACATCACGCTGTACACGTATGCCGAGCTGGAGAAGCTCGACGGATTCATCGGGAATTTCCGGGCGGTCATCCGCAAAAAAGCCAAAAGCATTGACGAGAAACTCTGCACCGGTTGCGGAGTGTGCTTTCAGAAATGCCCGAACAAGAAAATCCTGAGTGAGTTCAACACTCATTTGGGAACTCGGACGGCGATTTACGTTCCGTTTCCCCAGGCGGTGCCGAACAAGCCGGTCATCGACCGCGAGCATTGTATGTACTTTCAGAAGGGGAAATGTCGGATTTGCGAGAAATTCTGCCCGACCAAGGCCATCCGATTCGATCAGCAGGACGAACTCATCGAAGTGAACGTCGGAGCGGTGGTGGCGGCCACGGGTTACGAAGTGAAAGACACCGACTTTTTCCCCGAGTACGGTTACGGCAAATATCCCGATATCATCACGGGTTTGCAGTTTGAGCGACTGGCTTCGGCTTCGGGTCCGACGGGCGGAGTGATTAAACGGCCGTCCGACGGACGGATTCCCGAGACGATCGCGTTTATCGCGTGTGCGGGTTCCCGCGATCCAGCCAAGGGAATCAGTTATTGCTCGAAAATCTGCTGCATGTACACCGCAAAACACGCGATGCTCTACAAACACAAGGTTCATCAGGGCAAAGCCTATGTGTTCTATATGGACATTCGCGCCGGTGGAAAGATGTATGAGGAATTCGTTCGTCGCACGATCGAGGAAGACGAAGTGCACTATGTGCGCGGACGCGTATCAAGGATTTATGATCGCGACGGGAAGTTGGTCGTCCGAGGCGTGGACACGCTGCTCAATGCCAAACCGATTGAGATTGAGGCGGACATGGTAGTTTTGGCCACCGCTATGGTAGCACAGCCAGACGCCGAGGAACTGGCGCAGAAGATGAAGGTCAGTTACGACGAAAACAAGTTTCTCTCAGAGGCGCATCCGAAGTTGCGGCCGGTGGAGATGAACACAGCGGGTATTTTTGTGGCGGGTGCGTGTCAGGCGCCGAAGGACATCCCCGAAACGGTCGCGCAGGCTTCGGCAGCCGCCAGCAAAGTGGCCGGATTGTTCTCGAAGGACGAACTCTCGCGGGAACCGGTCGTGGCGGTGGTCAGCCGGACGGGACCGCCGGAATTTTCCAACTGCGTCGGTTGCTTTTTGTGCGAAAGCGCGTGTCCGTATCAGGCGATTGAGCACGAAGAAATCAAAACCCGCGACGGGAAACTCATCAAGACCGTCGCCAAGATCAATCAGGGTGTTTGTCAGGGATGCGGAACGTGTGTGGCGTTGTGTCGCACGAAGTCGATTGATTTGCAGGGATTCACGAACGAACAGATATTTGCCGAACTGGTTTCCCTATGACGGAAACTTTGAGCATCGCTGGGGAGTCAATCTGTGGCTGAATTTGAACCGAAAGTGGTCGCGTTTGTGTGCAACTGGTGCACGTATGCCGGCGCGGACCTGACCGGAACCAGTCGCATGAAATACGCAACGAACGTGCGGATGATTCGCCTGCCGTGCACGGGGCGGATCGATTTCATGCTGTTGTTGCAGGCGTTCGGGCATGGGGCGGACGGGATCATCGTTTCGGGATGTCATCCGGGGGATTGTCATTATTCGGCGGGTAATTTTCACGCGAGGCGTCGGTGGATGCTATTTCGCGAGTTGCTGGATTTTGCAGGGATTGATTTGCGTCGGGTGCATTTTTCGTGGGTGTCGGCTGCCGAAGGCGCCAAATGGGCGGAACTGGTCAACGATGTGGTGAATCAGGTTCGAGCGCTCGGTCCGTACGATGAATTTCCCAAGCGTCTGAATCGCCAATCTCTGGAGCAACTTTGCAGCGTTGAGGTCGGACGATGAACGAACTACAACAAACAGCGAAAGATTTGCTGGAAAAAAACGCGGTGGCGGTGGTCATCGGATATGGCATGGGGTCCGAGCCGAGTCTCCGCCGAGCGGTTTTCGTTCGCAAACCGGACCAGGCACCCCAACTCATATTTGACGAATCGTGCCGTCAGAATCTGGCTTTTTATGTTCTCAAACCGGAAGTGAAAGCGTTGGGAAAGGCGGCGGTGGTTGCGCGAACGCCGACCTTGCGAACCCTGCTCCAACTCGCCACCGAAAACCAGATCACCGACGAGTCGGTCGTGGCATTGCCGGTCGGAAACGGTTCGGTTCAACCACTGACCAATTTCGCCGCGATTGAACAATATCTTGCGAATGTTCCTCGCGGATTCACGGCACAGGAACAGCAGGAATTGGCCGCCATTAAATCCAAAACGCTCGCGGATCGCTGGGCGTTCTGGAAATCGGAACTCTCGCGGTGCATCAAGTGCTACGCCTGTCGGGCGGCGTGCCCGATGTGCTATTGCAGCAAGTGTATCGTCGAAGTGAACCAGCCGCAGTGGGTCCCGGTTCCGTCGGACATGCTGGGCAATCTGGAATGGAACGTCATACGGGCAATGCATTTGGCGGGTCGATGTATCAGTTGCGGTTCGTGCGCCGACGCGTGCCCAGCCCATATTCGGATCGATCTGTTGAATCAGTTACTCGCGACCGAAGCGATGCAGCAGTTCGGAGCCGAACCCGGTCTTAGCGTCCGCAAGGATTACGCACTGGCTACCTTCAAACCGACCGACAAGGAAGAATTTATCCGGTAAGACCATGAACGAATCCAAAATCATTCTCAAGAAATCATTGGGCGAGTGGTTCAACATGATGACCGCCGGAGGGTACCGCGTCGTCGGTCCTGTGGGTCAGGACGGTCAGATTGATTTTGAACCCGTCACTTCGCCGGACGCCGTTCGTTTCGATCACGTTCAAACAAACAATTCAGGCAAGTGGGTGATGTTTCCGCGTTATGAAGCAATGATGCGATTTCGGCTGAGCGGGAAAGAAGTGCAGGCCGGTGAAATTCCTCCACAAGCCCCCCCCACCGTGTTGTTCGGCGCGCATCCGTGCGATGCCGCCAGCCTCGCCACACTCAATGCCGTCTTTACGTGGGACAGCAGTGATGCTTATTTCGAGCCCAAACTCGCCAATACGACGATTATCGGATTGAGTTGCACGAAGGGCGATTCGTATTGTTTTTGTACGTCTGTTGGAGGCGGACCCGGCGATACACGCGGCAGTGATGTGCTGCTAACTCCGCTGGACGGGGAAAAGTTTCTTGCAGAGATATTGACCGAAAAAGGCAAAAGCGTCGTGGGACTTGCTCCGCAATTGTTTTCAGCCGCCGACGGCACGTCGAAAGAGGCCGCGTTGGCAAAGATTCCTGCCCGATTTAATCACCGCGATGTGACTGCCAAACTTCCGTCCTTGTTTCCGAAAGAGGACGTTTGGAAAGAGCAATCGCTTCGATGCCTCGGATGCGGGGCGTGTGCCTACGTTTGCCCGACGTGCTCGTGCTTCGATATTCAGGATGAACGGGATCGCTACACCGGCGTTCGGATTCGGTGCTGGGATTCGTGTGGATTCGGGTTGTTCACGTTGCATGCGTCGAATCACAATCCACGACACAAACAAAGTGAGCGTTGGCGGCAGCGGGTCATGCACAAGTTTTCGTATCAGCCCGAACGATTGAACGTCCTGGGATGCGTGGGTTGCGGGCGATGCTCGCGGTCGTGTCCGGTGGATATGAATTTGGGCGAACATGTTGCAGCGCTGGCGGAGATCAAAGTATGACGGCAGCGAACTTGTATATTCCGTATCAGATGCGAATCGACAAAGTCACCGAGGAAGCCCCCGGAGTAAAGACGTTTCGCTTGGGGTTCGTTAACAAAGACGACGAAGGACGATTCAGCTTCAAGGCGGGTCAATTCGGCGAATACTCGGTGTATGGCGAGGGGGAATCGACTTTTTGCATCGCCTCGCCTCCGACGCGCAAAGGCTACATCGAATGCACTTTCCGCCAGATGGGACGGGTGACGACGGCGCTTGCGGATCGGGACGAAGGGGACATCGTAGGCTTCCGAGGACCGTACGGAAACATTTTTCCGATCGACGAATGGGCCGGCAAAAATCTTTTGTTCATTGCCGGTGGGATCGCGCTGCCGCCGATGCGATGCGTGATCTGGAATTGCCTCGATCTGCGTGATCGCTATCAGGACGTGACCATCATTTATGGAGCGAGGACGGTTGCCGATCTGGTTTATAAGCATGAGTTGGCGGAATGGGAGAACCGTTCCGACGTTAAATTGTTCACCACGGTGGACCCCGGCGGGCAGACTCCCGACTGGAAGGGAAAAGTGGGGTTCGTCCCGACGATTCTCGAACAGGTCGCCCCGTCATCAGTTAACACCATCGCGATTGTGTGCGGCCCGCCGATCATGATCAAACTCACCATGCCTGTGCTCGCCAAACTGGGTTTTAAGCCGGAGGCCATCTACACCACGCTCGAAAACCGCATGAAGTGCGGCGTCGGAAAATGCGGTCGATGCAACGTGGGCAAAGTGTACGTCTGCAAGGACGGTCCTGTGTTCACGCTGGCGCAACTCAATCAACTCCCACCAGAGTATTAGCGACGAACTGAATTGTCGGCGCGTAATCTATTGCGCAACAAGTGGTTGCGGCGCCGTTGCCTGATTCTCCATTTCGCAGTCCAATCTTGCATTGCAAAGAGTTAGAATGTCAGATGCCTCTTGGGGGAGGATTATCGATGCGATTATACGTAGTCACATTGTGGATGGGCGCATTTCTTTTGATCACATCAAACAAGGAAGCAATCGCCATGTTCAATCCAAGCGACAAGATTCGTCCGGCGGAATGTGCGGGAGACTGGTATCCAGCCAAGGCGTCCGACTTGAGTCAGATGGTGGACTCCCTGCTCAACAAAGCAACGCCTCCGAAACTGAATGGTAAACCCATTGCGTTGATCGGCCCGCACGCCGGGTATCAATACAGTGCAGCGGTGTCGGCTGCGGGATACAAATGCCTGATCGGGCAAACCTATCGTCGCGTGATCGTCATGGCCTTCAGCCATCGGATGGCCGGCACTTACCGCGGTCTGGAAGTTTCTGCCGATTTGACTGCTTATCAAACACCACTGGGCGATGTTCCGATCGACCGAAGCGCCTGCGACCAACTCCTCAAGAACTCGCTGTTCACATCGAATCCGTCGGTGGCCCAAAGTGAGCATTCGCTGGAATTGCAGATTCCGTTTTTGCAACAGACGATCAAGGATTTCAAACTCGTACCAATTTACGTCGGGAAAATGTCAACAAACGATTATACCGAAGCTGCCAAGGCGATCGTTGGGCTTCTGGACGACGAGACACTCCTGGTGGTGAGCAGCGATTTTACACATTACGGAAGCCGATTCGGTTATGAACCATTCAAGGACAACATTCCGACCCGACTGACGGAACTGGCCAATCAGGCGGCTGCACCGCTGCTGGTGGCGGATTACGACGGTTTTGCGGCCCATCTGGAAAAGACGGACGATACGATTTGCGGACGAGGACCGATTCAATTGCTGCTTCGGATTCTCTCCATGCTGGGTGGAGCGGAAGGAACTCGAACCGCCATGGATAACTCAGGTCAACAAATGAACGACTGGACAACGAGCGTGACGTATCAGTCCTTCGTATACACGCGACGGCAGGGAACGCTGACCGAGACGGAACGACACGAATCGCTGAAACTCGCTCGACAGACGGTCACAGCGCAGTTGAAAGGGGAAAAACTGCCGGCTGTGGACGCCAACAATCTTTCGTCCGGACTTCAGAACAAGGGGGCATGTTTTGTGACGCTGCAAAATCACGGTCGGCTCAGGGGATGCATCGGCAACATGGAGGCGTCGGGACCGTTTTACGATTCCATTCTTCATAACGCCGTGGCCGCATGCAAGGATTATCGCTTTGTCGATAATCCCGTGACGACGACGGAGCTGCCCGACATCGACATCGAGATCAGTTATCTGACACCCATGAAACAAATCTCGAACGTCTCGGAGATTATCGTCGGGCGTCATGGCTTGTACATGTCGCGGGAATATCGCAGCGGGGTGCTGCTGCCGCAGGTCGCTTATGAGCGAGGCTGGACGCGCGAGCAATTCCTGAGCGAAACGTGTCGCAAGGCGGGCCTGGCGGCGGACGACTGGAAAAAACCCGACACGAAAATTTATACGTTTGAGGCGCAGGTTTTCGGCGAAAAGGAATAGCCCGATGACCGCTGAGCAAGAACCATGTGTCGGTGATCTGAATCGCATTGAGTGGTTTGAGGTTTGAAGATGAGTCAACCAAATCGGGATCAACTTCGCCCCGGCCGCCGTGACTGTTTGCGGTGGGGACTGGCGTGCGGCGCCTGCTCGGTGCTGGGCGCAACGGAACGAACGGCGGCGCAGGACGTACCCGATGCCGAAGGGCTTCCGGGTTCTGCGACCCAGGGCATTGTTCGGCACGAGGCGATGTTTTGGGAGAAGATGGCCGAGAATCGCGTTCGGTGTCGGCTCTGTCCGCGCGAATGCATCGTGCCCGACGGGGAACGAGGAACCTGCGGCATCCGTGAAAACCATCAGGGACAATACCAAACGCTGGTGTATGGCGCGGTGTGTACGAGCGGGATCGATCCGATAGAGAAGAAGCCGCTGTTCCACTATCTACCTGGAACGACGGCCTATTCAGTGGCGACCGCCGGTTGCAATTTTGAATGCAGGTTTTGCCAGAACTGGCAAATCAGCCAGTTTCGACCGGAACAGGTCAAGAGTTCGGAAGTCCCGCCGCAGCGGCTTGTGGAGCTTTGCAAGTCCAAAGAGGCTCGGACGATCGCCTTCACTTATTCCGAACCGACTGTTTTTTACGAATACATGCACGATTCGGCGGCGCTGGCCCGGTCACAAGGCATCGGCAGCGTGATGATCTCGAACGGATATATTCAGGAAGAACCGCTCCGCCGATTGTGCCGACATCTCACGGCAGTCAAAATTGACTTCAAGGGATTCTCGGAAACATTTTATGCAGAGACGTGCTCCGGACATCTCAAACCCGTGCTGGCAACGATGGAGACGCTTAAGGAAATCGGCATCTGGCTTGAACTGGTCGTTCTGATCATTCCCACGCTCAACGACGGACCCGACGAAATCAAACAAATGTGCCGATGGGTGGTCTCGCATCTCGGCCCGGATGTTCCGATGCATTTTTCGCGTTTTCAACCCACGTATCGCCTGACCAATCTGCCGCAGACTCCCGTGGCAACGCTGGAACGATGCCGTCAGATCGCGCTGGATACCGGCGTGCGATACGTCTATCTTGGCAACGTTCCTTCTCACGAAGCCGAAAATACTTTTTGTCACGGGTGTCATACCGAATTGATCCACCGCGTCGGGTATCAGGTGCGAAACAATCGGCTTCAGAATGGTCAGTGCCCCCAATGCCAGGCAAAAATCCCCGGAATCTGGTCACTCGATCAAGCTCTAAGTTTCAAACCGCGCGTGGAGACCGCCAACCCCAGTACAACAGAACCGCCGAACCCCACTTGATCCCGACGAGCAACAGACCCGTGGTCCACATTCCAAACACCGGAACCAACAACACCCCCGCCAATAATGCACCCAGACACGCTCCTGCGTGGTCCGCGCCGTTGATGCCGGCGGCGGTACTCGACGCACGATTTGAAAAACCCAGATGCACTTCGCTCGCCAGCGCAAACGCGGCGCCTCCCAAAATCCCCGTCATCAGCACGAACAGTGTCACGACGGTCTCGACGCACACGAGGGCAATTTCCGTCGTCTGAATTCGCTCCAGCAGCGGCAAGACCCAAACACCAATGAATGCCAGCAGACCAAGCAACACATCCACCACCATCAGACGTCTAGTATTCTGATCGAAAACACGTTTGTCCGGAGTGGTGTTGATTTTCAAATCAATGGAAAGAACAGAATCCTGCTTCGATGTTTCAGTCCGACGTCTTACGAGGCTTCCGACCGCCAGTCCTCCCATGAACACGGCTACAATCCATCCGATTCGCTGATAGACGTAACCGTAGAGATTCTGAAACGCAAACAACCAGATGATGCTTAGGGACAATGTGGCGAAGCCCGTCGTGGCAATCGACCAGATCACGCTCGCACGACGTTTCCATTCCACCGCCGCGTCCGAACGGCGAAACATTTTCCAGCGAACATAATAATATCCAAAAACCAGCGCAACGACT
>CAIVHJ010000324.1 GCA_903905665.1 uncultured Phycisphaerales bacterium | reverse complement strand
TTAATTTGGCACGCACGGCTTCATCAAGGCCCGGAATAACGCCCTTATCAAACTTCTTCTTCCCCAAACCCCTTCCGGAACGATAATCCCAGCGAAGATATTGACCGTCTTTCCTTGTATAACTTACTGATTCCAGCACGCAAAGGAGAGCAAAAAGAAGCAGAGATCGGGCGGTCTCATTTTGATCCGAGAGGACACCCAAAAACCTGCTCAAAGCATGGAATGTTTCCGGCGGATATGCGCCTTGCGTAATTTTAAGCTCTGTAAGAGAACCGGTTTTTTGAGATTGCCGCCATAACGATTGTTCCGCCCAGCATTTCAAGGTTTGAATATCCTTTGACGGGATACCTCCTTCAATCATTTTTTTGACGGTGATAATTCTCTGGCCGATCGGTAGCAACTCGATGCCATCAGCCGAAAAGCCCATGGCGCTGGAGGCAAAAAGGGCCGTACCGCTCCCGGCGAAGGGATCAAGCAACGAGTTGGCCTGTGGGCAATATTTGTTCAGTAAAAACTCGACCAGTCCGGCGGAGAACGCTTCTTTGAATTTATACCATCGGTAGACGGCTCTGGTCTTATTGGCTTGAAAACTGACCAGTGTACGATTCAAATCGTTGCTGGTCAGAAACTTGTCCGCGTATTTCTGTTCGAGATCAGCATTGATCCGATCAATGTCGTTTAATCCGCGACTTTGTTTTGATGCCGACAGTGATGGCGTATTCGCCTGCTCAAGTAGGCCGACATTATTTCCGTTTCCTTTTTTCCATTGCATGTGACAGCCGACCAAGGGAATCGAACCCTCAACCCCGGCTTTACGAAAGCCGTGCTCTACCGTTGAGCTAGGTCGGCAGAACCATTCAAAATCATATCAGTGTTTGGGCAGCAATTCCACCAGCCGGTCGATCTCCTCGGGCGTGTTGTACAGGTGCGGGCTGGCGCGGAGCCGACCCGAACGCACCGAAAGAATGATGCGGTGTTCCTGCTCGAGATGCCGCTGGATGTCGTGCGAATTGTGCACCGGTGACGTGAACGCGACGATCCCGCTGGCGGCGCCTTCCTCGCGCGGACTGACGACGCGGTACCCCTTGTCGCGCACTCCCTGCACCAGCCGATCGGTGAGCGCCAACACGTGCTGCATGATGTCGGCGACACCGACCTCCTGAAGCAAACCGAGCGAAGCCCCCAATCCGTACAACCCCGCCATATTGTAACTGCCGCCTTCGAACCGCCGCGCGTCATCCTGAAAGATGAATTCGTAGCGGTCGAAGTTGTGCGCGTTCTTCACGCTCCGCCACCCGATCGTCGAAGGCCGCAAATGACCGACCAGTTCGCGCTCGCAATAGAAGATTCCGGTTCCCTCCGGCGCGCAAAGCCATTTGTGCCCGCCGCACGACAGAAAATCAATGTGCATTTCGTGAACGTTGATCGGAATCACACCCAGCGACTGAATCGCATCGACGCAAAACAAAACCCCTCGCTTCTGGCACCACTTCCCCAACTCCGCCAGATCGGCCCGGAATCCGCTGGCATATTGCACGGAGGACACCGTGACGACCCGCGTGTGGCTGTCGATGGTTTCGATCAAATTTTCCATCGGGACTCGTCCGTTTTCCTCCAGCACGGTCCGAATCTGAACCCCGCGAACCTGCAAATTCATCCACGGATACATATTGGACGGAAATTCGACCGCCGTCGTCACAATGTTGTCGCCGGCATTCCACTTCAGACCGTTGGCGACAAACGACAACCCTTCGGACGTGTTTTTCACAAAAGCAATTTCTTCCGGTTGAGCGCCGATGAACCGGGCCGCCTGATAACGGACTTCCTCAATCTTCTTGTCATAACCCCCCTTGAGGTAGGAATTCTGCATCTGATGCTCAAGGTACGCCTGCATCGCCGCCGCAGTCCGACGCGGGAGCGGACCCACCGACGCGTGGTTCATGAAGTTGTAGTTGCGGGTGATCGGAAACTCCTCCCGCAACATCGCCAGGTCCAAACTCGTACTCATCTCAAAACACCTTTACGGTTATGACTGAAGTGTAAATTTTGTTTCACTTAAGTCCAAATTTCGGTCGCTTCCTTTTCCTCGATCATCACCGCCCCACGAGTATTCGTGAATCCCCGGCGCACAACCCTCTGAGGCCCAAGAACCCATCTATCCCCTCGGCGGGGTCGCACTGGGCGATGACGGGCTCGAACCGCCGGCCTCTTCCTTGTAAGGGAAGCGCTCTAGCCAACTGAGCTAATCGCCCGATAACATATAACGCCCGGGGTCGCGGACCCCCACGTGCACCCCTTTCATTATATCGGACGAAAGAGTCGAATCCAGCGAGCCACCCATGGAAAAAGCGATTGTTTTACTCAGTGGAGGACTCAACAGCGCCGTAGCGACGGCGTCGGTGCTTGACCAGCACGAACTGTACGTGCTGTACGCCCATTTCTTCCAGCGACCGGCGGACAAGGAGCGAAAGGCGTCCGACGCGCTCATCAGCCATTTCCAGATCGCCCACCACTGGCGGGTGGAACTTTCGCATTTCAAACAGGTCGGCGGGAACGCGTTCGTCGATCCCAAACGCGTCGGC
>CAIVHJ010000323.1 GCA_903905665.1 uncultured Phycisphaerales bacterium | reverse complement strand
GGGTTGTAATGAATGTAATCCATGTGCCGATGCAAATCATCCTCATCGCGAATCCAATGTTCCCAAAAGCGTCGCTGCCAAACGCCCCGTTCCCAGTGATCCCGTCTCGACGGGCTATCGCCGCTTTCGCAGCCGCCACGGGATAAATACAAATGGGTGAATCGTCCTTTGATCAGCCGCCAACGAGTTGAAAAATCCATATCGTCGGTCGGTAACGTCCACAGAGTATGGATATGATCCGGAAGTATGACCATCGCATCAAGCGAAAATGGATAGTCCTGCATGATGACTTGGAGGCATTCACGAAAAAGTTTTACCGCCGGTTCATCACCCAATATCGGTTGTCGAAAATTGGTGACCACCGTGAAGAAATAGCACGCTCCGGGAATATCCGCCCGACGATATTGCGGCAAGCGAATCCCTCCCAATTAAGGTAGGTCAATGACCCACCCTACGATTGTTTCACCCATAAGCATACTTCTTGCTGCGATCATTGTGGTTAATTCTTCCTCTTTTGCGTTTTCTCACCTGCCAAGGTCGTGAACCGGGCTTTTCGGAAGTCGAATACCTCTCCGCCGGCGTCCACCTCGATTGTGTCCCCATCGTGGAACTCACCCGCCAATATCCGCCGCGCGACAGGATTCTCGATCTGCTGTTGAATCAGTCGCTTGAGCGGCCGCGCCCCATACACCGGATCGTAACCGTCGGCCACCAGTTTGTCCTTGGCGCGATCGGTTAGGGCCAAGTCCAGTTTGCGATCCCGAAGCCGCTTCTGCAGATACGAAATCTGAATATCCACGATCTTTCGCAGATGTTCCCGCTCCAGACGATGAAAAATGATCACTTCGTCGATGCGGTTCAAAAATTCCGGCCGGAAATGCTTTTTCAATTCCTCGCGCATGTGGGCTTCGATCTCAAAATCGGCGGCTCCACTCGTCGCCATCTCCTGAATCTGCGCGCTCCCGATGTTGCTTGTCATGGCGATAATCGTATTGCGGAAATTCACCACCCGACCATGTCCGTCCGTCAGACGCCCCTCGTCCAAAACCTGCAACAACACGTTGAACACATCCTTGTGCGCCTTTTCGATCTCATCGAACAGTACGACGCAATACGGCCGCCGATGAACCGCCTCCGTCAATCGACCGCCCTCCTCATATCCCACGTATCCCGGCGGCGCGCCGATCAATCGCGACACCGAATGCTGCTCCATGAATTCGCTCATGTCGATTCGCACAAACGCGGCTTCGCTGTCGAACAAAAAATCCGCCAGTGCCTTGCACAACTCCGTCTTGCCCACCCCCGTCGGTCCCAGGAATAAAAACGATCCGATCGGCCGATTCTGATCTCCCAGTCCCGACCGGCTTCGACGAACGGCGTCGCTCACCGCACGAACCGCTTCTTCTTGGCCCACAATTCGTTGCGCCAGTCGTTCCTCCATCTTGAGCAATTTTTCTTTTTCACCCTCCAGCAACCGTGAAACCGGAATCCCCGTCCACGAACTCACTACGTCGGCGATGTCGTCCACCGTCACTTCTTCGTGAACCAGCCCCGATCCGCTTTGCTCAATGCGCTCCAATTCTTCTTCGAGATGCTCCAAACGCTGGTTCAGGTCTCGAAGCTCGCCATATTGGATTCTCGCCGCCGTTTCGAGTTGCCCGGCGCGCTGAGCATTTTCCAATTCGTTTTTTTTGGCGTCGATTTGCTGTTTCAGACTTTTGCTCTGCTTGAGCATTTCGCTTTGATGATCCCACCGGGAAGTCAGTTGCGTGTTCTGCTCCCGCAAATCCGCCAACTGCTTCTCCACGCGGACCAGTTGATCTTTCGACGGTTCGTCTTTTTCGAGTTTGAGCGCTTCCCGTTCGATCTCCAACTGCAAAATTTTCCGACGGATTTCATCCAGTTCCACCGGCAACGACTCGTTCTCGATTCGCAATCGGGCCGCCGCCTCATCGACCAGATCGATCGCCTTGTCGGGCAACTGCCGATCCGCGATATAACGATTGGAAAGCGTCGCCGCCGCCACCAACGCCGAATCCTGAACCCGTACTCCGTGATGCGCGTCGTACCGGGGTTTCAACCCGCGCAAAATCGCAATCGTGTCTTCCACCGACGGCTCGCCGATGTAAATCGGCTGAAACCGTCGCTCGAGCGCTCCGTCCGACTCCACGTGCTTGCGATACTCGTCCAGCGTCGTCGCCCCGATGCAACGCAGATCGCCTCGCGCCAGCGCCGGCTTGAGCAAATTTCCTGCATCCATCGCTCCCTCGGCGGCGCCGGCTCCGACCACCGTGTGCAATTCGTCGATGAACAAAATCACCTCGCCGTTGCTCTCGACCACTTCGCGAATAACGGCTTTCAGCCGATCCTCGAACTCTCCGCGATATTTCGCTCCGGCGATCAGCGCCCCCATGTCCAGCGCCACGATTCGTTTCCTAGCGAGTACTCCGGGCACGTCCCCATTGACGATCCGCAGTGCCATCCCCTCCACAATCGCCGTCTTGCCCACGCCCGGCTCGCCGATCAGCACGGGGTTGTTTTTGCGCCGCCGGCTGAGAACCTGCATGCAGCGTCGGATTTCGTCGTCGCGGCCGATCACCGGGTCGATTTTTCCCTGGCGGGCCAATTCGACAAGATCGCGGCCGTAACGTTCCAGCGCCTGATAGGTTTCCTCCGGCGTTTGCGACCCGACGCGCTGGCCGCCGCGAATCTCCTTGAGCGCTTTAAGGATGTCCTCCCGCTTCGCGCCGCACACCGTGAGCGCTTCCCGGGCGTCCGAAGGAACCGTCACCAGCGCCAGCAACAGATGCTCGGTCGAGACGTATTGATCGCGGAGTTGATCCGCCTCCTTTTGGGCGGCGTTGAAAACGTCGTTGAGTTTGGGATCGAGGTTGAGTTGAGCCGCCCCGCTCACACGCGGAAGCCGATCCAACTCGGATGCGACGATCTGCTGCAAACGCGGGACGTGCGCGCCGATCTTATCGAGGACCGGTTTGACGATCCCGCCCTCTGCCTCGTTCAGCATGGCTGACAGCAGGTGCAGCGGCGTAAGCGAACCGTGACCGGCGCCGCTCGCTCGCTCCTGCGCACCGGTAATCGCCTCCTGAGCTTTGATGGTCATTTTGTCGAGTCGCATTGAAAACAGTCCTTAGTCATTAGGTGTTAGGTGATAGGCCATAGGTGTTAGGTCATAGGTGATAGGTCGGAGCCACAAAACTCGAGTTTTGTGATTCCCCCTTTTTCTCTTTTCGCTTTTCTCTTTCTGCCTTTCTTAATTCTCAATTCTCCATTTATTTTCTTGTCAGCGGTCTCCGCGTGCTCTGCG
>CAIVHJ010000322.1 GCA_903905665.1 uncultured Phycisphaerales bacterium | reverse complement strand
GCTTCCCATGTACCAGCGGGCCCGACGCGGGATGGGTTACCTCTCCCAGGAACCCAGCGTGTTTCAGCGCCTCAGCGTTCAAAACAACCTCTTGGCCATTCTGGAGACCATTCGAGACCTTTCTCGTCAGGAACGACTGCGGCGGGCCCATGAACTGATGGAACGGTTCGGGTTGCTGGTCGTGGCCAAGCAAATGGCGAGGACGCTTTCGGGCGGAGAACGGCGGAAACTGGAAATCGCAAGGGCGCTGATTACCGAGCCTCAGTTGATTCTTCTCGACGAACCATTCAGCGGCGTGGATCCGATCGCCGTTCAGGACCTTCAGCGTGAAATCCGTAACCTGCGGCAGGAACACGGCATCGGGATTCTACTGACCGATCACAACGTGCGCGAAACCCTGAGCGTCACCGACCGATCCTATATTATCGACGAGGGGAAAGTCCTCCGGCACGGCACTCCGAAGGAATTGATCAACGACGATCTGGTTCGGCGGACGTATTTGGGCTCCACTTTCCGAGGAGATGAATTCGGTTAAAATCCCGCCGGAGTTTTTTCTCGCAAAATTCTCACAGGCAATTTCAGGGATTCTCGCAACGATTTCAGAGCCTCCTGCGCAAGCAGGGGGTCGCTTTCATCTGTACCTCCCCCACAGGGTCAGGCGGTAGTGATCCTCCGAGCGCGGCGCAGCCCCTGATGAATCCAATCGTACTGATCCTCTCGAATCGCGGCATAATGGTCGATCGACACGCCCGCCATCCCGGCCTCGGCACAGCGGGAAATTTCTCGAACCGTGGCAGGGGCGTCTTCCGGCGAGTCCTCGCACCAGGGCAATAACAACTCCCATTGGCTCCTGGGAATCTGATGAAACCCACCTTCCGTTCCCGAATTTCCTTCAAGGTTCTCCTGATGCGCGACGAAGTCGAAGGCGCTGAGCAAAATTCGGTCGTCTCCTTCGGCGGGCCAGCTCGAAGCCTTGGAATTCGATAATCCGAAGTTTTCCCTTGCCGCGTTGAGGACGAATCGTTTATGTCCGGACGATCGGAGTTCCTGCAGTAATCGTGTCCATTGCGTTTGAGTCCATGCTTCATATCGCGCGACGGCGGGATTGCGGTCCGACCAGTTCCTCCCGTCGACCTCCGGCTCGGCGCCCACTTGGCAACCACGGTCCAGAATGGCCACGGCGCCTCGCTTCGCGGCTTCGACGTCCACGCCGTTTTTGGCGGCTTCCTGCTGCGACGATTCGCAGAAACACAAATTCAACAGACCCGCCGGTTCAGAATTCAGCACGCTCGTCGCCGACCAGTATGATTCGGCGTCCGTCGCGCGGGGCGACGACGCGTCTTCCAAAACGATGCCGGCAACGTTATCCGCCCGGTGAAGTTCCCGAATCAGAGCCATCGCATATTCGCGCACGTCCGGATGATGGGGACACATCGCGTATCGACTGGGCATCCCGAAAACATTTTTGCAGGCGACTTCCGGATGCCGGCCGACGATTCGCCGGGATCGAAACAGACACAAACGGATTTGCATCTCCATCTTTCGATCCGCACATCCTTCCGAAACGCGGCCGAAAAAATCCTGTCGTCGTGACGAATCCCAGAGCGGGGGCTTGATTCGCGTGGCGGCGAAGCCGTCCTGTTCGATCTCAAAAAAAACACCACCGGGATTGCGAACCCATCGCGGCTCGACCCCGACGTGGGGACGAAAATACTCCACCGCGTCGCACGCCCCGACCAGCGTCAACGCCGTCGCGCCGATCCGATCCCGCAACCGGTCGAGAACTTCTCCGATCCCTTCGTCCGTCAAATCCCACGGATAACAGTGAACATCACACGCAAACATGGCCCACCTCCGAATTTTGCTTCTCCCGCGAACGGATTGATGATGGTTCACAAGGCGTTACCGTCACACGTGGCTTACCGGCATTGTTCTAACCCCCATTGGCAATAAATGTGCAACGCGTCGTCGGGTTCCGCCTGGGTCAGGCACTGCCGATACCACTCTTGGGCGATCAAGGTATTGTGATGCAGGCGAGATTCCTCAGCGAGCGCCATCACCACAAGTTTTTGTGTTCCCGCCCTCTCGGCAGCCGCCTGCGCGTCATTCAACCCCTCTCCGGTTCGCAGGTATTTCACCAACGGGTTCCAGTAATCTTCATCCGCGGGAAGAGACCGTTCCTCAAGTTCCTCCGATGCGAGTCTCGCGTCAGGGCAGAGATTCGGAAATTCCACCCGGATGGAATAGCGAAGAATTCGGGCTTCCTCCAGCGAAGGACTCGCCTCGATGGCTCGCCCAAAATCTTCCAGCGCCGACCGGGAATCGCCCTGCATCCGATACAAAACCCCGCGGCGATAATACAATCGTCCCCGCAGCGTGGTTCGCTCGATGGCTTGTGTCAGATCGGCAACGGCCCGATCGAGTTGCCCCGTTCGACTATACGCGCCGGCGCGACCCGCATAAACATACGCGAGGCTTGGATCGTATTCCAGCGCTCGCGAATACACCGCGACGGCACGATGATAACTTCCCGCGTCCATGTGGCTGTTGGCGATCGTGACCAGATCGGCGACAGCCCTCGCGCGAAGTTCCGATTGTGACAGAAGTTGGTCATAGTATGCCGCCGCCAACCAAACGCTTGTGACAAACAACAAAGACGCAATCGCAGATGCTGCGATCAGGCGGTGCCGACGCACGACTCGCAGTACACGCTGATGCAAACTCGGCGGCTGAGCTGCAATGGGTTCGTCGGTCAAAAAGCGCAACAGATCGGCGCGCAATTCCGCCGCCGTGGCGTAACGCTGCGACAACTCTTTCGCCATGGCTTTGTTCGTGATCGTTTCCAGCACACGGGGGATTCTCGGATCGATCCGACGGGCGGGACGAGGTTCTTGTTCTATGACCTGCTGAATCATCGGAGGTCCGTCGGGTCCGGCAAAAGCCGGCTGAAACGTGAGCAATTCGTACATCGTCACCCCTAGCGAATAAACGTCCGTCCGCGCATCGATCGGTTCCGATCCCGGCTTCATCTGCTCAGGACTCATATAGCGCCAGGTTCCCATGATATGACCGGTCTGGGTCGCACCCTCACCGGCCTCGTCTTTCGCCAACCCGAAATCGGTGATCATGACCCGACCACTGCGTCGATCCAGAATCAGGTTCGACGGCTTGATGTCCCGATGAATCACGCCGCGCTCGTGAGCAAACTGCAACCCGTCGGCAACCTCGGCTATCCACCGCGCCACATCCCGAAAATAATCTTCCGACGATTTCACGGACGCTTGCGGACACGCGCCCTCCGGTTGCTCCTCATGATTCCCGTGCCGCCGAATGATCTCGCTGAGCGACCAGCCGTCAATCAACTCCATGGCGTAGTAGTGACAGCCGCTTTCCTGACCGTAATCGTGAATCGGAACGATATGCGGATGTTGCAGACGAGCCGCCGAGGCCGCCTCCGACCGAAATCGCTCGCTGCTCTCGGGCCGCACCGACATCATCAATGCCGGCAAAACCTTTAACGCCACCGGCCGATTCAGGCTTCGCTGAATTGCCTCGTATACCACCCCCATCCCCCCGCGCCCGATTTCGCGCACGATTTGATAGTCGGCGATGACCGGCAGCACTACCTCGGGATGCCGCTTCCGCTCCGCAGCCGCCTCACGAATCGCAACCTCAAACTGGTCGTCGGTCAGCGAAGTAATGTCGCCGGGCACAACTTCGTTCGTTGGAGTGCAATCTTCGGTGTTATTCAAATCTGTCTTTTGTTCATTGTCCGCCATAAGGGTCTGTGCCGTCCCATCATATATTCTCCCTCGCGGATCCATGCTTCGGATCGGACGGGGGTCAGTTTTTATTTTATCGGGTTGGGCGGCAGTCTCGCAAGTCTTTTGTTTTCAAGGAGATAGGGCGTGTAAAATTTTTCAAAAAACATGAGCTGTTTGGGCTTCCTTTTGCGCCTTTATGAATGGATGGGAAATCAATGGGATTTCTCGATCAGTCAGAAAGGTTCCATTTTAGGAGGCACAAGCCATGAAACGCAAAGAAGTATGGTCCATGTTGGGTCTGATGTTCTGGGTTGCGGCT
>CAIVHJ010000321.1 GCA_903905665.1 uncultured Phycisphaerales bacterium | reverse complement strand
CTCTGCGGTGGAGGCACAAAGCTCGAGCTTTGTGATTCCCCTTCCGCATTTATCATTCCGCATTCCGCGTTCGACAATTTACCCCCCTCCCTCCCACGGAGGGGTAAGCGTACAATTAACTCCCCTCCCTCTCAGGGAGGGGTTGGGGGAGGGTCAACTCCTAAACTCCTCAACCCTTCAACCTCTAGTTCAACTTCTGAACTCTTTGACTCCTGCTGCCTACCATTCTCATCTGCTTTGCCTTTCCATTCTCCATTCTCAATTCTCTCTTTTTCATTTACACTGCTGTTATATGGAGTGCGGATCGGACTCACTAAAACGTCTTGGTAGTTCCGCCGTTGTCGGTCTGTTCTGGGGCGACGAAGGTAAGGGAAAAGTCGCGGACCTGCTGACCGATGTTTGCGACGTCGTCGTGCGATACAACGGCGGGGCCAATGCAGGACACACCGTCGTCCTTGACGGCGAAAAATTCGCTCTTCATCTCGTCCCCTGCGGCGCGCTCCATCCCGACAAAGTCGGCGTCATCGGTCCGGGCGTCGCACTGGATCCACAAACCCTGCTGGAAGAAATCGACCATCTGGCTTCGCGGGGCATCGACGTTCAACATCGTCTCAAGATCAGCAAACGGTGCCACGTGGTCATGCCTTATCACAAACTTGAAGACCGGTTTTCCGAATCCACCCTGTCCGACCACGATCGAATCGGCACGACCACGCGCGGCATCGGACCCTGCTACGCCGACAAAATGCGGCGATCCTCCGCCGTGCGTTTCTGCGATCTCTTTCAACCGGACGAATTCCGACTCCGCATGGAACGCATCATTCCCTACAAACAGGCAGTTTTTCAGACTCTGTACCATTACCACGAAACCCTCGACGCCCAGGCCATCACGCAATGTTACCTCGACTATGCCCAGCGGCTCAAAACTTTTCTGTGCGATACGTCTATTTATCTGCAGCACGCCCGCCGACGCGGTGAAAGACTCCTCTGCGAAGGTGCTCACGGAACACTGCTGGACATCGATCACGGAACTTATCCTTTTGTCACCTCCAGCGGTTCCAGCGCACTGGGAATCTACGGCGGCGCCGGAATTCCACCCTCCGCGATTCAAAGCGTCATCGGCGTGATGAAAGGTTACTGCACCCGCGTGGGAGGCGGGCCGTTCCCGACGGAACTGAACGACGAAACCGGCGAGCGAATCCGTTCTCGCGGTCATGAATATGGAACCACGACCGGCCGACCGCGACGTTGCGGCTGGTTCGACGCCGTCGCCGGCCGATACGCCGCGCAACTTGGCGACGTGACGCATCTGGCGCTGATGCACCTCGACACGCTCAGCGGATTTGAATCCGTCAACATCTGCATCGCCTACGAACTCGACGGCGAGCGGACCACGGATTTCCCTGCCGAAATCAGCCTGCTCGAATGCATCCATCCGGTTTATCAACCGCTTCCCGGATGGTCCGAGGAATTGTCCGATATTCGCCGTTTTGAGGACTTGCCGGCCAGCGCGCAGAACT